>NZ_JBHVFE010000283.1:0-11599 GCF_042801945.1 Kitasatospora sp. NPDC057542 | reverse complement strand
GCCGCGCGGAGCGCAGGCCGACCACGGGCACGCAGGCGACCGTTCGTATGGTGGCGAGGCGTTGGACAGCGGCTCCCGTATGCGCCCGCCGTACATCCCGATGAAGCTCGGTCCGACCTTCGCGACCGACCGGCGGTCACAGAAGAGCCCTGGCGACGCTCGACCGGCCCCGTGGTCGGGTTGATCCTGTCGTAGGCGCGCTCTCCAGCCGCTGGCGCTGGTCGTGGTCGACTTCGCCGTTCAGGTGGAGGACCTGGGCGGCCCCAGGGATTGTCGTGGTGGTGATCCGTAGCAGCGGTGCGGTGGCGCCGGTGTTCTCAGTGAGTGTGCCGTGCCGGGGGGATATGAGAGCTCCCTTCCGGCCGGGGAGAGGTGCCCGTACACGAGCCTGCCCCGGGCCGGTGGCCTCGTCCAGCGGGCTCCGTCGCCGAAAACGAAGGCCCGGCCCTGCAGCGCTCCCACGCTCACGGGCCGGGCCCGCCGCTTCAGGCGACGGCAGCCAGGTCCGCGCGGCCGGACAGCAGAGCGTAGCCGCGGGGCAGGTGGGGGACTTGCCGGGTGGCCCGGGGCGTACCCACACTGGAGTGACTCGTAGGGGGCGTCATGTGGGTGGTACTGGTCCTGCTGGCAGGGACGGGTATGGGACTGGCCGCGGCCTGGCTCAATTTCCGGGCCAAGGCGCGTGGGCTGAACCGGGCCGAACGGCTGGCGGCGGGACGGGAGTTCGACCTCGGACTGGAGGAACTCGCCTGTCTGGCACACCACCTGGCGGAGTTGAAGCTCTTGGAAATGTACGAGGCGGGCCGGATCGTCGTCTCCCGTACGGGGGACGTCACCGCGACCACGGCCCTCGCCTGCCCGGAGGACGGCTTCGAGGCGGAGGTCGTGCGCCGCCTCGGCCCCACCCGCACCGGTGACATGGGGAAGCTGATCACATGGGTGGACTACGACCCGCCGGCGCAGGCCCTGCGCAGCCGACTGGCGGTCGCGGGCCTGCTCAACGACCGTGAGTTGGTCGACCGGATGCGGCTGGCCTACGGTTGGACGCCCGTGGCGTCCGGCGCGGTGGCCGTGGCGGGTGTGGCCGCATTCGTGTTCACGCTCGTGCGGCACGACAACTGGCTTTTCCCGCTGGTGGCTTTCCCCGTGCTGTTCGCGGTGGCCCTGTTGGTCAACTATCTCGTGGAGCCGCCCTGGGAAGCCCGGAACCGGTACACCTCGCTCGGCTCCCGCGTACTCTCCGAAGCCCGGGCGGCCGACCGTCGCGAGCACGGGCCCACGGTCGACCGTCGCGAGCACGGGCCGATGGCCGTGGCCCTGGCCGGGCTGTCGGCTCTGCCGGTGGACCATGCCCTGCGGATCTGCCTCGAAGCCTCCCGGGCTCGGGCCCGCAAGCGCGCCGGCACCACCCGCGGCATCGGCGGTGGCAGCTACAGCGGCGCGAGCTGCGGGACCGGTTGTGCGTTGGGCTGCGGGACAAGTTGTGGTTCGAGCTGCGGCAACGGCTCCTGACCGCGGTGGAACTTCACGTTGAAGTTCCACCGGAAGGCCGAGCACCCCGCCGACCTCCTTGACCGTGACCGGCCCAGCCGCGTCCCGCACGATGGTCAAGATGCGCTGATAGTCCGGCGGGAGCGTATCGGGACAGACGCCGACGGCACGAGTCGGGATCAGTCACACCGACCGGCCGCCCACCTGGGCTTCCGGTGGCGCGGGCGCAAGCGACAAGTACTCACCAAGGCCCTGCTCCCTGATCCGCTGCACGACGCGTTCGGCCACCACCAGTTCATCACGCTCGACCCGCACGTCGGCCAGCCGCTTGACCAGTTCCTCCTCCAGAAGGTCCAGCTCGGCACGCCGAGCGGCGATCCGTTCCAGCATCACCGAATCCGTCATGGATCCAGAGCGCAGGAACCCCACCGCGCTCTGCGCCGCCGAAACCGGGAAACGTCAAACGATCGAGACCGCAGACAGCCGCCCACGACCAGCACGAGCACGAGCACCTACCATCCCAGCCATGCCATCACCCTGACCAGCAGCTTCAAGATGGTAGGTCCTCAGTGCTACGAGCGACCGGTTCTACTCGGTCCGCAGCGCGGTGGCGGTCCGGGAGCGCGCCGCCCAGCCGGCCGGCAGCAGTGCCCCGAGCAGGGCGATTGCGATCCCGCCGGCCAGCAGCGGGAGCAGTATCCCGGCGGTGTAGACGTGGGTCACGCTCAACGGCAGGTCCCTGCCGATCGCGCTCGCCATCTGGGTCATCGTCGCCTTCTCCACCGCTATCCCGATCGGGACCCCGATCAGCCCGGCGACCAGACCGGTGAGGCTCACCGAGGTCAGCACCATCGCGATGGTCTGCTTGGGCGTCATCCCGAGGGCCTTGAAGATCCCCAGGTCGTGGATCCGTTCCCGGGTGTCCTGCACCACGGTGTTCAGCACGCCGAGCGCGGCGACCGCGATCATCATCAGCGTGAGGGTGGCCACCAGGGCGACCATGGTGAGCACCGTGGGGTTCGCGTACGTGATGTTCGGGGTGGCCGCGGCGTGCAGCGGGGTCAGCGCGGCGGTGGCCGAGGCGGACCAGGTGGAGCCGCTGACGTTGTCGGCCAGCTTGACGTTGAACTGGGTGATGTACGGCGTCAGACCTGCGGCGGTGAACGAGGCGTTGTCGGTCATCAGGACCGCGTTGCTGGTGGCATCGAAGTCGATGCCGACGATCCGCAGCGGCAGTCGCTTGTTGTCCTGCGCCACGGTGACGGTGTCGCCGACGTGCACCCCGGCCGTCGAGGCCAGGGAGTCGTTGATCACGGCTTCGCCGGGGTTCTGGTACCAGCGGCCGTGCAGCAGCACCATGTTGGTCCAGGACAGGTCGCCGGTGGTGGTGTCCACAATCGCATGGTCCCCCGTCGGCGCGCCGATCAGGGTCGCGCCGCTGTTGCCCCAGCCGAACGCGGCCTTCGTGCCCGGGACCGAAGCGATCGCGGCGGCCACCTCGGTGGAGTCCAGGTGGGGATTGGCAGGGCCGCCGCCGGGGGCGTGGAAGCCGGCGGGCGTGCCGGCGGGCACCACGATCATCGACGCGGCGTTGAAGCCGGCGGTATTCGTGTCCGTGTACTTGGTGAACGCGGTCTCCAGCCCCATTGCGAACGTGACGCTGACCGCGCCGAACAGCACCGCGGCGCCGACCAGCGCGGCCCGGGCCGGCTTGGCGAACGGTTGGGCCAGTCCCAGCGACATCGGCCGGGGCAGCGGCAGCCTGCTTGCCAGGCGCTGCGCGCCTTGGCCGCGCTTGGCCTTCGGGGCACGGCCGACGACCAGGGTCTGCACCGCCGGCATGCGGCCGGCCCGAAGTGCCGGGATGAGCGCGGTGACACCGACGATGACCAAGGTGCCGATCGGCACGACGAGGCTGACCCACACCGGCAGGCTGGCGTCGGCGGCACCGAGATCCTTGCTGGCTTTGCCCAGGACCGGAACGGCCAGCACGTTGCCCATCAGCGTGCCGCCCACCACGCCGATCGTCGCCGGGATCAGGGCTTGTGCGGCGTAGGCGCGGGCCACCTGCCAGGGGGTGAAGCCGAGCGACTTCAGGATCCCGATGCGCCGGATTCCCGAGACCACCGCGCCGCTGACCACGATCGCGATGATCAGCACCGACAGGAACAGGCCGAGGACGCCGAAGACGATCAGGAACGGCACGAAGGACTTCGCGCTGCCGACGGCCTGCTTCTCCGCGGCCAGGTAGGACTGTCCGCTCTCGACCGAGCCGGCCGGCGCGGCGGCGGCGATCGCCTGCTTGTCCGTGGTGAGGTCGGCGTCGGTCCCGGATTTGGCGAACCGGTAGAGCATCTGCTCGTCGGTCTTGGCGCCGGCGGCGGTCATCCGCGCGAAGCCGTCGGCGGTGAGGAAGCCGGTGGCGGTGTTGGTCAGCGAGTTCGCCAGGCCGACGACCTTGAACGAGGGCTTGCCCGGCAGCGAGTCGAACACCACGGAACCGTCTGCGCAGTGATGGTCCCATGAAGCCAGGACGATCTCGTTCGCGCTGGTCGGCCACCTGCCATCGACCAGGGCCAGATGGTCCAGGCCGGAGGTGGCGGCCAGGTCGGGCCGGGTGGTGGCGATGACCGGCTGGTCGGCGCGACCGGCCATCGGCATGCCCGGGGCGATGTTCGCGGTGCAGTCCGTGCCGAAACTCGTGTTCAGGGCGGAGGTGACCGGGTACGGCCCGGACGCCTCGGTGACGCCGGCGGCGTGCGCCGTGGCGGCGGCCTGCGCGGCAGTGGCCTTCGAGCCGTCGAACTGGACCGACAGATGCGCGCCGTTGCGGGCCTTGAAGGCGTGGTCGAACGGGGCCTGCACGGCGGCCAGCAGACCGAGCGAGAGCACCGAGGAGGTGACGGCCGCGAACGTCGTCAGCGCCATCACGAAGGACTGCACACGACGCCGGCCGACGCCGGAGCGCACGACCTTGCCCAGGGCGCTCATCGGACCGCTCCCGCCGGCAGCAGACGGGCCACGGCCCGGAAGGAAACCTCGTACAGGCGCTGGGACGGCAGCGCTGGGAGCCGCGTCATCGGACCGCTCCCGTCGAGCTGTTGGAGGTGGCGCCGCCGGCCGTGTTGACCACGTCCCGGGCCACGGCACCGTCCACCAGCTCGATCGTGCGTCGCGCGGTGTTCGCGGCCAGTTGGATGTCGTGGGTCACCAGCAGGATGGTCTGGCCGTCGGCGTTCAGATCCAGCAGCAGCCGGCGCACGTCCTCGGCCGAGCGCGAGTCCAGCGCGCCGGTCGGCTCGTCGGCCAGCAGCAACGCCGGCCGGTTCATCAGGGCCCTGGCCACCGCCACCCGCTGCCGCTGACCGCCGGACAGCCGCTGCGGGTAGGCCTTGGCGTGCCGGTCGATGCCCAGCGAGGTGAGCAACTCGGTCGCCCGCCGCTTCGCCTCGCCCTTGCCCATCCCGGCCAACTGCGCCGGAACCATCACGTTGTCCAGCACCGTCAGGTCGTCGAGCAGGTTGAAGAACTGGAAGATCATGCCGATGGAAGCCCGCCGGTACTTCGCCGAACCGGCCTCGCCGAGTTGGTCGACCCGGGTTCCGTTGACGGTCACGGTGCCGCTGGAAGGCTTGTCCAGACCCGCGACCAGGTTCAGCAGCGTCGACTTGCCACTGCCGGAATGGCCGAGGATCGCCACGCACTCACCGGCCGCCACGGACAAGGTCACCCCGGCCAGCGCGGGCGGGCCGTCATCATATTTCTTTGTCGCGTCCTGGAGATCGATCATCGGCTCATTCGTCATGGCCACGAACCTAGGAACGGACCGTGATCCACCGCGTCGGCCGGCGGATGTCACCTCTCCCCCCAGGCCATCGGCCCGGCGGCGTACTCCGTGTACACCCCCGGGACGACGCGCAGAGTCGACGCCCATCCATACGATCTCCGCATGGAAGAGCTGCTCCGGCGTTTCTCGACATCGGCACCCGTGACCTGGCTGACGGCACAGGCCGTGGTACTGGCCACCGCCTGCTTCTACGCGCTGATGCTCTGCTGGACGATGCCGGTCCATCAGCTCCGGCGCTACGACGGCGGCCCGTTGCGGTTCCCCGACCTCGGGCCCGACCAGATGATCGGTCTCTGCCTCGTGCTCGCCTTGCCGATCCTGCTGGTGCGCCGTCTGCCCGCGACGGTCTTCGCGGCGGTCCTGGTCGAAGAAGCAGCCCTCGGCAACCTCTTCGGCGCGCGGCCCTGGATCGTGCTCCTCCTGCTCCTGGTCTTGGCCGGGTACCTCGCTGCCCGGCGGCCGACGGCTGCCGCCGTCGGCTGCGTCGCGGCCGTCGCGACCGTGTTCGCCGAGCGCACCCTCGTCCCCCACGGGGAATCCGTCGGCGACGCGGCCCGGGGGGCCGGGCAGCTCGCGTTCGTGTTCGCGGTCGCGTGGGTCTTCGGCGGGGTGTACCGCAAACGCCGTGAATACCTCGGAGCCCTGCACGAGCAGACCGCGGCCCGCGCCGTCATGGCCGAGCGGCTGCGGATCGCCCGCGAACTGCACGACAGCGTCGCGCACAGCATCGGGATCATCACGGTGCTGTCGGGAGCGGCGGCGCGGGTCGTGGAGACCAAGCCTGAGCAGACGCGGCAGGCGCTGACCGGCATCGAGACCACCAGCCGGGAGACGCTGCTCGGGCTGCAGCGCATGCTCGGAGCGCTTCGCCGCGCCGAGCCCGACGACGCCATGCCGCGGGCCGCTCCGCTGGCGCCGTCCGGCAGCCTGGCGGACGTCCCGCAGCTCGCCGAACGCACGGCCGACGCCGGGGTGCGGGTCCACGTGACCTGGCGGGGCGAGCAGCGTCCGCTGCCGCCGGAGATCGAGCTGTCGGCGTTCCGGATCGTCCAGGAGTCGGTGACGAACGTGGTGCGGCATTCCGGTGCGCGGACGTGCCGGGTCGCGGTCGGTTACGAGCCGACAGGAGTGACGATCGAGGTGGTGGACGACGGGGACGACGGTCTCGGCGGGCCCGGCCGTCCGAGGCTCTCGGCGGCGGCCGGCGGGAGCGGCTTCGGCCTGCTCGGCATGCGCGAGCGGGTGACGTTGCTGTCCGGCCAGTTCAGCGCGGGCCGGCGTCCGGAGGGCGGATTCCGGGTGGCTGCGAGGCTCCCGGTATGAGTGTGCGGGTACTGCTGGTCGATGACCAGCCGCTGATGCTGGTCGGGCTCGCGATCCTGATCGGCGACACCGACGACCTGGAGGTGGTCGGTGAGGCCGGCGACGGCCGCGAGGCGGTGCGCCTGGTGCGTGAGCTGCGGCCGGACGTCGTGGTGATGGACATCCGGATGCCGGGCATGGACGGGATCGAGGCGACCCGGCAGGCGACCGCCGAGCCGGACCCGCCCAAGGTGCTGGTGCTGACGACCTTCGACGACGACGAGTACGTCTACGGCGCACTGCGCGCCGGGGCCAGCGGATTCCTGCTCAAGAGCATGGCCCTGGACGCGATCCTGGACGCGATCCGCGTGGTAGCGGCCGGCGACGCGTTGATCGCGCCGAGCGTGACCCGACGGCTGATCGCGGACTTCGCCGGAACGTCCGGCCCCGCGGCCCCCGAACCGGACGCCGAGCCCGCCGCGGACTCAAGTCTCATCGCGGGGATCACCGACCGGGAGCGCGAGGTGCTGGCACTGGTCGGACAGGGACTGTCGAACGGTGAGATAGCCGAGCGGTTGGTGATCAGCGCGGCGACGGCGAAGACGCATGTCGCGCGTCTGTTCGCCAAGCTCGAAGCTCGGGACCGCGTCCACCTCGCGATCATCGCCTTCGAGGCCGGACTCGTGCCGCGTAGACGGTAAGGCAGGATGAGAAGAACGATCGCGACCACGAGTTCGCCGCGTTCCGGATGCGCCAGCACACCCACCTGGCCGCAGCGGGATTCGAGTCGAGGTTGTTCAGGAAGTCACGGACCCCACCTGCGCCTCCTCGGGCGGCGGCGCGAGGGACAGGTACTCCCCGAAGCCCTGCTCGCTGATCTGCTGCACCACGCGTTCGGCGAAGGTCCCGGGCCGCAAGCGGGGCCTTGCCGTCGACGTCCTGGGCCTGGTGATCGCGGTGCTTAGAGGCCGCGCAGATAGGCGGGATGCAGCTCGGCTGGCAGGTAGGGCAGGCAAGCTCCCTGATCGCGGAGTTGCGACGCTCTGTAATCACCGAGAGACCTGTGTTTGCGGTGTCGTGGCCCGAGGGGCGTGCGGGAATCGCGAGGCGATTCGCGCCGGACGGTGAACCGTCGAAACTCGGATGCGTGCGCCGCTCCGGCCTGCCATTCTCGGCGCCATGCGTACGTTCGAAGAGCTCGTAGAGGAAGGCGAGGCCGTCCCCACGGCGGGCTGGGACTTCTCCTGGTTCACAGGTCGCGCCAGCGAGCAACGACCGTCCTGGGGCTATGCGAAGCTGCTCGCCGAGCGGATGGCAAAGGCTGCTGCCGGACTCGATATCCAGACGGGCGGTGGCGAGGTGCTGGCCTCGATCCCTGTCGCCCCGTCGGTGCTAGCGGCGACGGAGTCCTGGCCCCCGAATATCGCGATCGCCCGCCGTAGTCTGGCGAAGTTCGACGCGACCGTCGTTGAGGCCGATGACGCATCCGACCTGCCGTTCGCGAAGCAGTCGTTCGACCTGGTGGTCAGCCGGCACCCCGTGGTGACCCGCTGGGACGAGGTGCGACGGGTACTACACCCGAACGGCGTGTACCTGGCCCAACACGTCGCGTCCGGCTCGGTGCGGGAACTGACCGAGTTCATGATGGGGCCTCAGCCGGCTAGGTCGCACCCGACGTCAGTGGCCACCACTTACGCGGGAACGAGTCCGATCGCGTCGGTGGCCGCCGCGGAGGCGGCGGGCTTGGACGTCGTCGACGTACGCCAGGAAGCTCTCCGGATGGAGTTCCACGACATCGCGGCGGTGGTCCACTTCCTACGCAAGGTGATCTGGATCGTCCCCGGTTTCACGGTGGACGCCTACCGCGACCGCCTGGCGGAACTTCACTCCTTCATCGAGCGCCATGGTCCGTTCGTGGCTCACTCGCAGCGCCTCCTCATCGAGGCACACCGGCGAAGGTAGGAATAGGCGGCAGCTTATGGTTGGCGCCGGGGGCGGGTGTCCCAGCGGTGAGTGGTCCACGCTCGGCGGATCAGGCTGCGGATGGTGATGATCGTGTCGGCAAGATCGAAGAAGGCGTTCATGACGGTGGTGCGGCGTTCGTAGCAGCGGGCGAGGCGGTGGAAGGCGTTCTGCCAGGCGTGGGTGCGTTCGACGTGCCACCGCTGGCTCGCCTGGATCGGCGCCTTCTTGCCCTTGTGCGCGATGCGGCCGTGCAGGTTTCGGGCGGCGAGTTCGGTGCGGGTCTTGTCCGAGTCGTAGCCGGCGTCGAGGTGGACAGTGATGTCGTCGGGCAGCGGCCCGAGGTCGTCCAGCAGGTCCAGGGTCGGGGCGAGCAGCGGGGAGTCGTTGCGGTTCGCTCCGGCCAGGACCCGACCGAGTGGGATGCCGTAACCATCGGTCATGCCTGAGCTTTTCAGGCCTTGTTTGCCGCGGTCGACCGGTGAGCGTCCGGCGGCCTCGCCGCCGCCGGGAGCCTTGGTGATGGAACCGTCGATGGCGATCTGGTCGAGCACGAGCCCGACGATCCGGTCGTAGGACTGGACCGCGATCTGCTTGAGCTGGGCGAAGACGCCGAGCGCGATCCACTCGTCACGGCGGTTGCGGATGGTGGTCGCGGAGCAGGTGGTGTCGGCGATTGCCTCGTAGGAGCAGCCGAACCGAAGCAGTTGCAGCAGCTTGTCGAACACGATCCGGTCGCTGATGCGGCGGCGGTGGCAGCCCAGCGGATGGCGCGGATTGACCGTCGGGCGATCGGGCAGCAGCGCCGCGAATTAATCCCAGAGCGGGTCGGTCAGCCACGATGGCAGCACGGGCACAGGTCCCCCAAGTGATCACAGAACGCCGCAACTCCATGATCACCGGAACCTGTGCCCGCCTTGCTATTGGGTTCCCCGCCCCGCCTATCTGTGCGGGCTCTAAGCTTGAATTTAAAGGTTGCCCCTCGGCATTCAGGCCGAGGGGTTGTCCTTTTTCTGCTGGTTCTTGCCGACGGGATGGCGGGGTGCGGGGGTGGAGGTGCGGCCCTGGGGGCGGCCGGGTCCGGGACGGGCGGCTTTCGGCGTCCTGGCCGGAGTGCCGATGAGCCGCCGGATCCGGTGATAGCCGCGGCGGACCCGGCCCGGGGTGAGCAGGTCGGGGGTGAGGGGTTTCTCCCAGGGACGGCGGAGGTCGGCGGAGAGGGGCCGGGCGAGGCGGAGCTGGGTGTAGGCGGTCAGGACCAGCCAGACCCAGCGGTCGGCCTGCTCCGGGTGCCGCAGGCGGGGCCGGGTCAGGCCGAGGGTCTGCTTGAGGAAGCGGAACGTGTGCTCGAGGTCGAAACGACGCAGGAAGATCCGCCAGAGACGGTCGACGTCATGGGCGGCGGCGTCGGGGACCGAATGCCACAGCCACAACGGCTTGGGGTCCCGGTTCCCGGGTAGGTGCTCGACCGCCAGATGGACCAATGTTCCTTCAACGATGGGGAGTTCACCATCGTGGTTGGCCCAGCCGCCCTGGCGGCGTTCCAGTTTCGGGTGGAGACGTCCCCAGCAGCGGGCGGTCACGGTGCCGAACCGGTCATGGCGGGTGGCCGACTCCTGGACTGGTGACGGATGCGTGGCCGCATCGGCCAGCCGGAACTCCTCGCCATGGCGGGGTTGCCGGCCGGGCGTGGGTCCTTTGCGGCGGCCGGCCGGGTGGCGCATGACCCGGTCCGCGCGGATCCGCCCCAGCAGTCGCACCGGCTCATCGCGCAGGAGCCAGGTCAGGCGCACGACGTCGTAGCCGGAGTCCAGGACGAACAACACCTTGGGGTCGCCCTCGCGCCACTGCCCGGCCTTGCGAAGTCGTTCCAGCAGGTCGTGGATCTGGGCGGCGGTGACCTCGGTCGGATCGTCATCGGGGCCTATACGGACCGCATCGAGGACCCCGGTCCACGAGGAGCGGCCACCGCCCAGCGCGGCGGCGACCTGGTACGGCCAGCCCGGGATCGTCTGCCGGACGCCGTCGCAGCGGCATGGCCGGTAGCAGTGCAGTCGCTGTGGTGAGCATTCAGCGTCGGGTCGCGGCCAGGGCGTCACATCCACCGCGATCGACAGCTGCCGGTCCGCTCCGCGCGGCAACTCCAGCCCGGCCAACACAAGTTGCAGTCGTCCGACATCGATCCGGCCGTTCGCCAGGGCGTCGTACATGGCCCCGCGCCCGCGCCGGTGCACCGCCTCCAAACTCAACTCCGGGAGCGACACCACAGGCCCCGCGGCACACAGCACCGCATCCACCAGCTCGAACAATGCATCCGCGCGGCTGGGCATCGCCTCATACAACTCCATCCGAAAGGAGGACAGTTCAGCCAATGCCGACCGATGAGCGGTTGCATGGACCACACTGGACACCGACGACCTCCCGGCCCGTTGTGAGACTCGACATCACACAGCGTGAACCGGAGGTCGTCACCATTTCCGGCGAATCCCCATGTGGGTGAACAAATCAGCCACCGGGCGATCACGGAAGGTTAAAAGTCAAGCTCAGCGGTATACGGCGGAGTTCAAGCGGGATGCGATCGCGCTGGTGCGCTCGTCGCCGCACCGGAACGTCACCGAGATCGCCAGGGAGCTGGGGGTCAGTCCGGAGGGGCTGCGGGGCTGGGTCAAGCAGGACCGCACGGACCGTGGCGAGGGCAGGCCGGGCGAGCTGACCAGTGCGGAGCGCGAGGAGCTCACCCGGCTGCGGCGGCAGACGGTCGAGCAGCAGAAGACGATCGAGATCCTGCGCAAGGCAGCCGCCTGTTTCGCGGCCGAGACGACACGGTGATGATCCGCT
Source organism: Kitasatospora sp. NPDC057542 (assembly GCF_042801945.1). NCBI lineage: Bacteria > Bacillati > Actinomycetota > Actinomycetes > Kitasatosporales > Streptomycetaceae > Kitasatospora > Kitasatospora sp. NPDC057542. The sequence goes on along the minus strand of NZ_JBHVFE010000283.1, from coordinate 159 downwards.
TCCGTTTCGTTGAGGATCACCACGGCGCCTGGGGCGTCAAGCGGATCTGCCGTGTCCTGGGCATCGCCCGGTCCTCGTTCTACGACTGGCGGGCCGGCGAGGCCGCCCGTCGTAGAACGAGGACCTGCTCGCCGCCGAGATCGCGGTGATCCATCTGGC
>NZ_JBHVFE010000282.1:0-11731 GCF_042801945.1 Kitasatospora sp. NPDC057542 | reverse complement strand
GCTCGGGCCCTTGCCCGCGCCGGGCCGACCGGCAGTCGGACCGGGAGCCCGCGGACCCCCACCTCGGCCACCACCTCGACGGCGTCCGCCGACTGGTCGACCGCACAGGACACCAGCCCGGCGCCCTGTGCGGCGACGATCCCGGCGGCCCGGGCGCAGCCGCCGTCCGGGTCCAGCAGCAGCCGGTCCGCCGCGGCGAGGGCCGCGAGGTCGGCGGCCGACTCGGCCCGGTGCCGGGCCGCGACCACCGAGCCGACCGCGATCGTCGCGGCGAACACCGCCGTGCCCAGCATCGCCAGGGCGAGCAGCCAGACCGTCGCCGAACCGGCGTCCGGCCCTCGTCCGCCCGCCGCGGCCGCTCGGGCCGCACGGGCGCGCGCCACCCGCTCCGCCGTCGTCCGCAGTCCGCTCAGGACGGCCATGGGCCACCGCCTCCGTCCGTGACCGCCACCAGAACGTCCTCCCGCGCCGCCACCGCCGCCGCGCTGAGCCGGACGGCGAGCAGCCCGCCGAGCCTGCCCGGCCCGGCACACGGCGCCTCCACGTCGACCCGCACCGTGTCTGCCGCCAAGGACACCCGGACCTGTGCGCCCGGCGGGGCCGCCGCGCGGGCGATCCCGGCGGCGTCCGTCTCCCCGCGCGCGGCCGCCCTGGCGCCGACCCGGGCGGCGTCCACGCAGCGGATCTGCGCGGCCGCAGCGAGCACGCCCCAGATCAGCATCGCCGCGAGCAGGAGAAGCGCCGGCAGCACCACCGCCGTCTCCGCCGTCACGAAGCCCGCGTCGCCGCGACGCCCCGGGCGCAGCGACCACGCCCGGCCGGCACCGCGCTCCCCCGCCCGGCCGGGGCCTGTCTCCAGGCCCCCACCGCCCGCCCGGAGGGCAGGCGGGGCGGCGCCGGGGTGAGCGCCTCGCCTAGCGGCGGTGAGGGCACCTCCCGGCCGGCGGACCGGGGGCCGTCGGCGGTCGGCGACGACCTCGCGCGGTGCGTTCGCGCCCTGGGACCATCCGGCCAGGGGCGGCCCGCAGGCGGGAGGTCGGCGGCAGCCCCTAGGCCGCATGGAGCGCCCGCACCAGCATGTCGGTCAGCGCGCCGGTGATGGCCTCGCTGGTCACCACCTTGTACAGCCCGGCCGCGAGGGCGCACGCGCCCAGCGTCCCGACGGCGTACTCGGCCGTGGTCATCCCGGCGTCCGAGCGGCCCCGAAGCCGGGCCACCCTGCGCACCCGGCAGGCCGCCTGGCGGGTCCTCCGCCGCCACGCGCCGGCCGACGAGCGGAGCGGACGCCCGGCACCGGGCCCGATCGCGATCACTGCGGTCATGAAACTCTCCTGTCACTCGATGTCCGTTGGTGTTCGTGCAACCGGCTCTTGTTCACATCGCCTGGGCGAAGCGGCTGGTGAGGCCGACGACCACCGGCACCACGCCGATCAGGGCGAAGGCCGGGAGGAAGCAGAGCCCCAGCGGCGCGGTGGCCAGCACCGCGGCCCGGCGGACCCGGGCGTGGGCCGCACGGGCAGCCGCCGTGCGCTGCCCCTGGGCCAGCCCGATCAGCGGGCCGGCGGCGGGGACGCCACCGAGGCTGCTGCGCTCCAGGCAGCGCGCCAGCGGCGCCAGCGACGGGTGGTGGTCGCCCAGTCGGCGCCAGCACAGCTCCGGCGGTGCGCCCAGGGCCAGTTCGGCCCCGATCGCCACCAGCCGAGGCCCCAGTGGCGCACCCACGCTCCGGCCCACCGCCGACACGGCTTCCGAGGGCAGCGCTGCCGAGCCGAGGCAGGCCGCCAACAGCTCGGCGCTCAGTGGGAGTTGCCTGGTCAGCAGCTGCTCCTCGCGGGCCGCCCGGCGATCGGCCGGCGACCGCGCCCGGGCCGACCACCGGTGGACGCCCAGCGCCAGCAGCGCCCCGACGGTCAGTCCGGCCCCGCCACCGAGCAGCGCCACCGCCGCGAGCCCGGCGGCAGCCGCCGTCACCACCCGTCGTCGACGCCCAGCGCCCAAGGGCGTCAGCCCGGTTCGCTTCCCCTTCCTCTCCCGCCCCCGGGCCGCCGCCCGGGGGAACACCCGTCGGCGCCTCGCCCGGCCACGCACCGACGTCCACACCACCGCGGCCGCAACCGCCGGGAGGACGACCGCCGCCCACTCGGTGCCCCGCATCACCTCGCCCCCGTTCCCACCCCGAGTGCCCGTGCCCGCACCCGTGACAGCCCGCAGTTCCGTTCGCCCACCCGAGGAGCGGGCACCGAACGGCCGGGGGCCCGACACCACTCGCCCCGCCCCGGAGGCACTTCCAGGGCGCCGTGGGCCGCCGCCCGGACGATGCGCGCCGTCCAGAGCACGCCCAGCCCCTCCAGGGCCGCCCCCGCCACGAGGCAGCCCAGTCCGGCCGGCGTGTGCAGCAGGACCTCCAGCGGGCGGGCCCCGAGCGCCGCGCCGAGGAGCAGCCCGACGCCCGGCAGCGCGGCCAGGACGGCGATCGTCGTACGCGGCCCGGCCAGTTCCCCGGCGATCTCCTCCGCGAGCGCCCGCTCGCCGCGCAGCGCCTCCGCGACCCGGTCCAGCGCGGCTGCCAGCCCCGACCCGCTGTCCGCGGCCACCCGCCAGCAGGCCGCGACGGCCGCGGCTCCACTGCCATCCGGCAGTTCGGCCAGCAGGTGCAGCGCGGCGGGCACGTCCCCGCCGTAGCGGCCTGCCGCCAGTCGGGCCACCGGCTCCTCACCGAGCCTGCGCAGCCCCTCCGGGTCGGCAGCAAGCCGCGCGGTGACCAGGTGCAGCGCCTGCTCCGGCGTCGCCCCGCCGCGCAACTCCCCCGCCAGGCCGGCGCAGAGGTCCACCACGGCCGCGGCCCGGTGCCGGGCCTCCGCCGCCAGGCGTCGCCGCAGCCGCCACCTGCGCAGCGGCAGGACGGCGAGGGCCGCCGCGAGCACCGGCACCGGCGACTCCGCGGCCTTCCCGGCAGCCAATCCCATTGGCAGGAGCAGCAGTTCGGGCACCAGGAACTCCGGAAGCCGGCCCCGGGCCGGCGCCGCGACCTCCGGGCCCGGCACCCGCACCGGAGGCCCGCTACCCGCCAGCACCAGCCTGGAGCGCCGCCCGCCCGGCAACTGCTCCTGCACCGCGCGCCACGCGGCGACGGCCACCAGGCACAGCACCGCCGTCCAGCAGAGCGCGAGTTGACTCTGCGTCATGCCGTTCACCTCCGTTGTCGTCGGTCTTTCCGGACCGCGCCGCCGAGCAGCACGACGGCGCCCACGGCACACCCGCTCAGCAGCAGGGCGAAGACGAGTTCCACGACCTGCACGTCCGCACCCGCCGGCCCGGCCGCCGTCACCGCGATCACGACCGCCCCGATCCGAGCGACACCCCGCGTGCCGCCAGCAGTCCGACCAGCCGCTCCCATCCCGTGCCGGGGCGCAAGCCGCCGGATGTCGGGAAGGCCACCGCAGGTGTGGTCACGGCCGACCCGTCGCCGGCCGCGGTCAGCGTGTGGATCTCCGCCACCCTGCGCCGCCCCGAGGCCGGATCGCGGACCAGGTGCACCACCACGTCGAGCGCGGCCCTCAGTTGGCTGTGGAGCGCCGGCCGGTCGAGACCGGCGAGCGAGCCCAGTGCCTCCAGCCGCACCGGCACGTCCGCCGCCGTGTTGGCGTGGACTGCCTGTTGACCGAACTAACTTGGAAGTTTTCGCAGGTCAGTGACTAGATCAGGGTTCATGCGTTAGCCCGTCCGTGAACTCACCTGAAGTACTTCGTAGGGACCTGGTCAACCTGTCCGTGCCACAGACCGGCCGGTTGGAGAAGACAGGCAAGGCCGAGGAGCCGTACAGGCTGCTCGACCCCGCAGGCGCCGTCGTCGAGCCGGTGGCCGACTGGTTCGCTGAACTGCAGGCATGCTCCAAGCCGCCGGGCACGATCCGGTCGTACGGCATGGACCTTCTGCGGTGGCACAGGTTCCTGTGGACACTGGAGATCCCCTGGGACAAGGCGGCCCGGACCGATGCCCGGGACTTCACCCGGTGGCTCCAACTCGCAGACAAACCAGTGCGGTTGCACTGGCGCTACCAGAAGTACGGGTTACCGCCCGGCGGGATCCCGAAGCAGAACCGGCCGGACCGCGGCACCCCGAACCCGGTGACGGGCAAGGCCGGTCCGGGCGAGAAATACGCGCCGACGACCAGGGCCCACAGCGAGACGGCCATCCGGCTGTTCTACGACTTCCACTGCGAAGAGGGTGCCGGGCCACTGCTCAACCCGTTCCCGCTCGACCGGTCCCGGCGCTCCCGCCGGGCCCAGGCAGCGAAACGGCCGAACGCCCACCACAACCCCATGGAGGTCTTCCTCAACGAGCGGACGGGCCGCTACCGCCCGACCGTGCCCAAGCGGATCCCGAAGCGCATCCCCGACGAACTGTTCAACGCCCTGTTCGCCGCGCTGAGGCACAACCGAGACCGGGCTCTGCTGGCGTTCTGGGTCTCCACCGGGGTCCGGGCCGAGGAACTGCTCGGCAGCAAGACCAAGGACGCCCATCCGGGCCAGCAACTGATCGGCGTGACCCGCAAGGGCAGCCGCGAGTACCAGGAGGTCCCTGCGTCCACGGACGCGTTCGTCTGGCTTCGCCTGGCCCAGGATGAGGCCCGGCGAGCCGGGGTGCTCCAGGGGCGCCACCAGACCCTCTGGTGGACGCTGAGGCGGCCCTGGCGCCCGTTGAACTACGACGCGGCCAGGGCCATGTTCAACCGGGCCAACGAGCTCCTCGGGTCGAACTGGACCCTTCATGATCTCCGGCACACCGCCGCCTACCGCATGGCCCGCGACCCCGAGTTGTCGCTCACCGACGTCCAGTGGGTCCTCAATCACGCTCACCTGTCCACCACGGAGATCTACCTGGCCGCCAGCCAGGACGAGATCGTCGAGCAACTGCTCGCCCACCATGCCCGCCAGGCCGCTGGGCAGCTCCCCGCGCCGAGGCCGCCGGCCCCGGGCTACAACGCGGCGAGCCTGGACGTCCTGTTCGGCCGGTCATGACGACCACGAAGCTGCTGGCCAAAGTGCCAGCTCAAGGCCCTGTTCTCGCGCTCCACGGATCGCTCTACAGGGCCCTGCAGAAGGCATACCCGCCGCGGCCCGTCCCGGATACCTGGCCGGAGACCACGGCCGACAGCGACACCGTTCTTGACCGGCTGAACGAGCTGTTCAAGGGCACCTCGAAGAACACGCAATACACACGCCGGCGCGGAGCCAGCCTCGTGATGCGGTGGCTTGAGCAGTTCGAAGGCGAGAATTGGCAACAGCGTTGGCGCAACAGCCCGCTGGACAAGAACTTCGCCGCCGGCCTGCCCGACCTCGAAGCCTGGGTCCGACAGCACCTGGCCCCAGTCTCCGACGGCGTCCTGCGAGCCGGAATCCTCGGGCTGGCCTGCGCAGACGTGATTCGGCCCGATGCAGCCTGGCTGCTGACCCGCCGCTCGCGGCACATGCGCCAGATCGTGGCCGAGCACCGCGACCCGGACGGCTTCGCCGCCCTGGAAGCACAGGCCGTCCCGGGTATCTGGGACGCCAAGATCGGCCTGCAAGCCCGCAACCAGATCGCCACGATCATCCTGGCCAAGGGCGGCAGGGTCCGCGACATCACCGTCGGTGACTGCCTTGAACTCCGCGGCATCGAAACCGAGGTCATGTCCTCCGGTGCCGGCCGGTCGCTGTTCTACCTCTGGCTCAAGGAGCTGGAGGTACTCCCACCGGACGCACCGGCCACCCTGCGCGACTTCAAGCGACGGGCCGGCCAGGTCAGCGTCGAAGAGCTGGTGGACCGCTACAAACTGCAGTGCCGCCCGGTCCGCGACGTGATCGTGGACTATCTCACCGAACGCCAACCGTCCCTGGACTACACGTCCCTGGAGGGCCTGTCGCGCAACCTCGCCCAGCTGTTCTGGGCCGACCTCGAACGTCACCACCCAGGGATCGACTCCCTACGACTTCCGAAGAACATCGCGACCGCTTGGAAGGAGCGCATCCGCACCAAGACCCGCCGCAAGCGGCAGCCCGACGGCAGCTTCATCGAGATCACCACCGAACGGCACAGCGCCATGGCGGTGCTGAACCTCGTCCGCGCCTTCTACCTCGACATCTCGCAGTGGGCGGCCGAGGAACCGGGACGGTGGGGGCCCTGGGTGGCCCCCAACCCGATCAAGGAATCGGAGCTGTCCCACAAGAAGCACGCCAAGCGGCAGAAGGCGAAGGCTGACCAGCGAACCCGGGAACGGCTCCCGGTTCTGCCCGCCCTCGTCGAGGCCGCGGACCGGCAGCGCAAGGAGGCCAGGACACGGAACGAGGCGGCCCTTGAGGTCGCGCCCGGAGCCCCGTTCACGGTCCTCGGCAAGACCTACACCCGCGTCAAGCACCCCCGCTGGTCCGATGGGGTCGCCGCCAACACCGTCTACAACGAAGAAGGACGTCGGTGCACGTTCGGCTATGCCGAGCACCGGGCCTTCTGGGCCTGGGCGACGGTGGAGTTCCTCCGCCACACCGGCGTCCGGATCGAGGAGATGCTGGAGGTCAGCCACCACAGCATCACCCAGTACACGCTCCCCACCACCGGGGAGCTCGTTCCACTCCTGCAGATCGCCCCCTCGAAGACCGACCAGGAACGACTCCTGCTCGTCAGCCCCGAGCTGGCCGACGTGCTCAGCGCCATCGTCTGCCGAGTCCGCGACGCCTCCGGGACCGTCCCGCTCGTCCGCTCCTACGACCACGCCGAGAGGGTCTGGAACCCGCCCATGCCGCTGCTGTTCCAGTGGCGCACGGGCGGCCAGGACAGGTCCATCTCCCAGACCACGATCCGCCGGGCTCTCAACGAGACACTCGACTTCGCCGGCCTGACCGACAACACCGGCCAGCCGCTCAACTACCAGCCCCACGACTTCCGAAGGATCTTCATCACCGACGCCATCATGAACGGCCTGCCGCCCCACATCGCACAGGTCATCGCCGGCCACGACGACATCTCGACCACCATGCGCTACAAGGCGATCTACCCCACGGAGGCCATCGAGGCCCACCGCGCGTTCATCGCACGGCGCCGGTCGACGCGTCCCAGCGAGGAGTACCGCAGGCCGACCGACGCCGAATGGGACGAGTTCCTGGGGCACTTCGAGCTCCGCAAACTCTCCATCGGCGCCTGCGGACGAGCATTCGGAACGGCATGCATCCATGAGCACGCCTGCATCCGCTGCCCGATGCTCCGCCCCGATCCGGGCGAGCGACGGCGGCTCGTCGAGATCAGGGACAACATCGTCGACCGTATCGCCGAGGCTCAACGAGAAGGATGGCTCGGCGACGTGAAGGGCCTGGAGACCAGCCTGGAAGGAGCCAAGGACAAGCTCGCCCAGATGGACTCACAGACGGCAAGGGCAAGACAGTCGATCTACCTAGGAATGCCCTCGTTCGGCGAGATCGCCGCACGAGCCACCTGACCCCGGCTCCGCCAGCACGCTGGCGGAGCCGCCGCCTTGAGAGGCCCGCCGGTACTCAAAGCACGATGGACAGCACCCCCGCGACGGCCCCGAGGATCAACAAGGCGAACAGGATCAGGCAGCTGCAACAGTCGGTGTTGTCCGGTACTTCGCCCCGTCTGATCCGCTCCTGCCGCTCTTGCTCCCGCTTGATCCGCTCCTGCTCCCGTATGGACATCCATGGCTGCCACGGCTGCAACGGGTTGTTGGGATCGGACATCGGCAGAGCACCCCCGTGGATCTGCTGGACTCACGATTGGTGCTCAGCATGCCCACAGCGGCAGATCGCTACGCCATGGGCCAGGAGCGCAGCGAGCCGAGGGCGTAGTTTCCACCAGCCGAGGCCAGCAGCATCATCGCCCGGCTGGGCCAGGCGAACGTGTGCGCTCACACCACTAGTTCAGAGAACGTGCCGCAGCCGCCCTCGTGCCCGGTGTTCAGCGCGGCCAGCAGGTCCGACACCTCGGCCCCACGGACCTCGCCGATCACCAGCCGGTCCGGGCGCATCCGCAGCGCCTGGCGGACGAGGTCCCGCAGGGTGAGCTCGCCCAGCCCCTCCTGGTTGGGCGGCCGGCTCTGCAACCGGACCACGTGCGGGTGGTCCGGTTGCAGCTCGGCGGAGTCCTCGGCGACCACGATCCGCTCGTCCGGCCCGACCAGGCCGAGCAGGGCGGACAGGAGCGTGGTCTTCCCCGAGCCCGTCCCGCCGGACACGAGCAGCGACAGCCGGGCCCGCACGATGCCCGCGAGCAGTTCCGCACCCTCCGGTGGCAGCGACCCGCCCGCCACCAACTCGTCGAGCGTGAACGGCCGGGGACGGCAGACCCGCAGCGAGATGTGCGTGCAGCCGGCCGCGATCGGCGGAAGCACGGCGTGCAGCCGGGTGCCGTCCGGCAGCCGGGCGTCCACCCACGGGCGGGCGTCGTCCAACCGCCGGCCTGCCGCGGTGGCCAGCCGGTGGGCCAGCCGCCGCACCGCCTCGGCGTCGGCGAAGCGGATTCCGGTGGCTCGCTGCAGGCCGCCGCCACGGTCGACCCACACCTCGTCCGGACCGTTCACCAGGACGTCCGTGACGTCGGGCGCCGCCAGCAACCGGTCCAGCGGGCCCGCACCCACCAGTTCGGCGCGCAGCGAGCGCACGGTGTCCAGGACCTCGTCCCCGCCGAGCGGCGGGCGGGTGGCCCGCAGCGCGGCCGCGACCGAGCCGGCCGTCGGGGCTGCCCCCGACTCGGCCAGCCGCAGCCGGACCGCGTCCACCAGGGTCGCCGTCTGCTGCTCGCGAGCCGTCCGGCCGTACGGGCAGGGCCCGTGCCCGGGCTCCGGCGGCCCGCCGGGCGACGGCACGCTCCGCAGCGGCCGGTGCTCCCGCGCACCGTCGCCCGGGCCCGGCGAGCCGCTCCGAAGGACCGTTCTACGCAGACGGACCATCAGTACACACCTCCTCCGACCGCCGGCACCGGCGGCAGCACCTCGTTCAGGAAGCTCGCGCAGAAGCGCGCGAGCGGGCCGCTCTCCCGGCTCCCGGGCGGGACGCCCTTCACGACGTCCTGGGCCAGGCCCGGCTCCGGCTCCAGCTCCCCCGCCAGCGGCAACCGCAGCCCGCGGACGATCTGCCGGGCCGGGAGCCCGCCGACCCGCACCGGCCGCACCACGGCCCGGACGTCCCCGAGCCGCATCCGGGCCGCCGCCGCGACCCGGTCGGCGGCGGCCACTGCGCGCAGCTCGGCTGACACCACCAGCAGCGCCAGGTCGGACTGCTCCAGCGCCTGCCCGGCAGCCGCATCGAGGTGACGGGGCACGTCGACCACCACCAGGCCGCCGCGCCGCCTGGAGGCGGCCAGCACGCTGCGCATGGCCTCCGGCGGCACCGTCAGGGTGTCGCCGCGGTCCCAGGACAGGCAGGACAGCGCGGAGAGCCGTTTGAGCGCCGGCAGCGCCCGGGCCAGCTCGGCCCCGCTGACCCGCCCTCGGGAGCCGGCCAGATCGGGCCAGCGCAACCCGCTGACCCGCTCACCGCCGAGCAGGATGTCGATGCCCCCGCCCAGCGGATCGCCGTCCAGGAGCATCGTCCGCCGGCCCGCCCGCGCGGCCGTGACCGCCAGCGCACAGGCCAGCGTCGAGGCCCCGGCCCCGCCGGACCCGCCGAGCACCGCCACGGTGACCGCCGGGCAGCCGACGCCCTCGGCCGCATCGGCGATCCGGTCGAGCAACCAGGCCTCGGCGTCGGGCAGGAACAGCACGTGTTCGGCCCCGAGTTGGACGGCTCTGACCCACACACCGTTATCCGGGCAGCACCATGTCTCACCTGCGGTTTGCCGCGAACACGCGCGAGCTAGAAATCACCCATTCGAGTGAACGGCTGCCCAGTCGTCGGCCGACCCGCTGGCACATGTCATCTCTTTCCCGAGAGCGGCGCTCGGCTAATGGCTTCACTGAACCAGGTGATGAGGATATGGTTCTGCGTGGCCATAAGGAGGCGTCGTGGACCGGGTAACCAAGTCGTATGTCGAGCAGTTCAAGAGGGATCAGTCCCTGGATGGGAGTTCCGAATCTGAGACCTTCGAGCATTTCGCCAACTTCTGCGTTACGTCCGATATCCACGATGACGAATTCCTGCTCGATGATGTACACATGGGCGGGGGGAATGATCTCGGGATCGACGGGATCGCCATCTTGATCAATGGCACGCTGGTCACCTCCCCGGAAGAAGTCCAAGACCTGCTCACCGTTAATGGGACCATGGATGTCACATTCTCGTTCGTCCAGGCGAAGAGTGGCGGAAACTTCAGCGCCGAGCAGATTCGAAGCTTCTTCGAGGGCATCAAGGACTTCTTTTCCGAAGACCTCGAAGTGCCCGTCAATGAGAACATCGAGAATGCACGTGCAACCATGCAGGAGATCTACAATAACAGCACTAGATTCCGCAAGAACAAGCCCTCCTGCCGCCTGAGCTACGTCACCACCGGAGAGTGGAAGAACGACGCCCATATTGTCAGTAAGGTCAAAAAGTGGGAGGGCGAGCTGAGGTCTCTCAGCCTGTTCCATTCGGATTCGGTCACCTTCGCACCCATGGGTGCCGACGAGATTCAGACCTCGTACCAGCGAAGCAAAAATAGCGTGACCACCGAGTTCTCCTTCGTCAACAGGGTTGTACTCCCCGAGATTTCAGGCGTGAATGAGGCGTATCTTGGGACCGTGCCGGCTACAGAGTTCCTTCGCCTGATCGTCGATCCATCCGACAACATCAGGAAGCCGCTCTTCACAGAGAACATCCGGGACTTCCTGGACTACAACCCCGTAAACACAGAGATCCAGGAGACTATTCGCGAGTCAGCCACGCATGATCGCTTTGCAGTCCTCAACAATGGGGTCACCGTAGTAACCCGAGACCTCCAGGTAACAGCCAACAAGTTCGAGATCTCGGACTATCAGATCGTCAACGGTTGCCAGACAAGCCACGTCCTTTTTGACGAGCGAAGCGAGTTGACAGATCGCGTCCATGTCCCATTGAAGGTAATTTTCACCCAGGACGAAGAGGTAATTAACGCAGTCATCACCGCCACCAATAGGCAGACCGCCGTCACCAGTGAGGATCTGTACGCCCTCAGCAGCTTCCAAAAGAAGCTCGAAGCCCTTATGGGCGCGTACCCGTCCAAGAAGAAGCTCTACTATGAGCGCCGGTCCCGGCAGTACAGCTCGGCCATCGGAGTTGAAAAAGTCCGGATCGTCTCAAAGCAGCAGCAGATCAAGGCATTTGCGGCAATGCTCTTGGACGAGCCGCACAAGGCAAGTCGCTACTACGCAGACCTGCGAGCCATGGTCGGCAAGAGGATCTTCCACAAGGACCATAAACTCGACCCGTACTACACCGCCGCCTTCGCCCAGTACAAGCTGGAGTACCTCTTCCGGAACGGTGCCCTTCCGGTCCGATACAAGCCGGCGCGATACCAACTTCTCATGGCAGCTCGCTACATCATCGCCGGCGCAGACATGCCATCCTTCTCGGCGAATAAGATCGAGGGATACTGCACGAAGATCTGCAACTGCCTGTGGGACGAGACAACAGCCCTTGAGGCCTTCGCCAAGGCCATCGAGATGGTTGACTCCGCAGAAAACGAGCTGGGCGAGCTGTCGCGGGAGATCGTGAAGACTCAGGCATTCACGGACGCAGTCAAGAAGGCTCTCACGGCCTGATGGTGGTCTCGGGCTGGTCCGCCGAAGGTC
>NZ_JBHVFE010000281.1:0-11751 GCF_042801945.1 Kitasatospora sp. NPDC057542 | reverse complement strand
ACGCCACCCCCGTGGGTGTCGGCGGGCGCACCGGCGGCTCGGGACCGGCCGCAGGGCCGGAGGTCCAGGTCGGAGACGGGGTGCCAGGCGGCGGCCGCGGCGTCCGTGCCGGCCTGGGGGTCGGGCAGGTCTGGGGCGAAGGCGAGGTAGGCGACGGAGACGACGTGCATCCGCGGGTCCCGCTCGGGGGCGCCATAGGTGCCGAGCTGTTCGAGGTGGAGGCGGCAGAGCCTGACCTCGGCCTCGGAAGCGCTCCGCAGGCCCGTCTCCTCGGCGAGCTCGCGGGCGGCCGCCTCGTCCAGGTCTTCCTCGCCGGCCCGCAGGAAGCCGCCGGGCAGCGCCCAGCAGCCCTGGTAGGGCGGGGCACCGCGCTCGACGAGCAGGACGTGCAGGCTGTCGTGGCGCAAGGTCAGGGCGACCACGTCCACGGTGACGGCGATCGGGGCGTAGGCGCGCGGGTCGTACGCGGCGAGCCACTCCTGCTCGGCCTCGGGCCCGGTGGGTGGCGGTTGGTCGTCCGCTGCCATCGCCGGGCTCCTTTCCGTGCTCACCGGCGCCAGGTGGCCTGCTCACCGGCGCTGTTCTTCTCGGGATGAGCACAACGTAGCGATCGGATTCCCCTGCGGCAAATGGTTTTCCCGCTCGGCGGGGTCACCCACCTCTAGGCTGTGACCAGGAACTCTGCCAGAGGAGGCCGACATGCCCACTGCTCCCCCGCCGGGCTTCGCCGCCGCGCTGGCCGCCGGTCCGCTGGTGCTCGACGGCGGGATGTCGAACCAGTTGGCGGCGGCCGGGCACGACCTGTCGGACGAACTGTGGTCGGCGCGGCTGCTGGCGGACGACCCGCAGGCGGTGGTGGCCGCGCACCGGGCGTACTTCGCGGCGGGCGCGGACGTCGCGATAACCGCGAGCTACCAGGCGAGCTTCGAGGGCTTCGCGCGCCGAGGGGTCGGCCGGGCACAGGCCGCGCGGCTGCTGGCGAGCAGCGTGGAGCTGGCCCGGGAGGCGGCGCGGTCGGAGCCGGGCGGGCGACGGCGCTGGGTGGCGGCCTCGGTGGGCCCGTACGGAGCGGTGCTGGCGGACGGTTCGGAGTACCGGGGCCGGTACGGGCTGAGCGTCGCGGAGCTGGCGGACTTCCACCGGCCGCGGCTGGAGGTGCTGGCGGCGGCCAGGCCGGACGTGCTGGCGCTGGAGACGGTGCCGGACGCGGACGAGGCGCGGGCGCTGCTGGGGCTGGTGCGCGGACTGGGGGTCCCGGCCTGGCTGTCGTACAGCATCGAGGGTGACCGGACCAGGGCCGGGCAGCCGCTGGCGGAGGCCTTCGCGCCGGCCGCCGATGTGGACGAGGTGGTCGCGGTGGGCGTCAACTGCTGTACGCCGCAGGACGCGGACCGGGCGGTGGCAGTGGCCGCCGAGGTGACCGGGAAGCCGGTGGTGGTCTACCCGAACAGCGGGGAGAGCTGGGACGCCGCCCGCCGGGGCTGGTGCGGCGAGCCGACCTTCCGCTCGGCGCGGGTGGGCGGCTGGCTCGCGGACGGGGCGCGGCTGGTGGGCGGCTGCTGCCGGGTCGGGACGGACGGGATCGCGGCGCTGGCGGCGGAGGTGGCGGTGCTGCGGGCGCAGCGGGCGGGGGCGGTGGGCTGAGGCGGCGGGGCGCGGCCTGCGGTTCGGGCCGCACGTGGACGGGGTTACCCGGGGGGAAGGTGCACGGAGTCGGGGCGGCCTGGCAGACTCGTCCCGTCATCACTGCGGTCGACAATGTCGACCACCTGTCAGCGCGGAGGTACCCATGCCCGGCCCGATCCAGTCGCTTTCCCGGGCCGCCGCGATCATGCGCCTGCTGGCCGGCGGCGAGCGCCGGCTCGGCCTGTCCGAGGTCGCGACGGCACTGGACCTGGCCAAGGGCACCGCGCACGGCATCCTGCGCACGCTGCAGCAGGAGGGGTTCGTCGAGCAGGACCCGGAGAGCGGCAAGTACCAGCTGGGCGCCGAACTGCTGCGGCTGGGGCAGAGCTACCTGGACGTGCACGAGCTGCGGGCGCGGGCGCTGGTGTGGGCGGACGACCTGGCCCGGGCGGCCGGAGAGACGGTCTACCTGGGGGTGCTGCACCAGCAGGGCGTGCTGATCGTGCACCACGTGTTCCGGCCGGACGACACCCGGCAGGTGCTGGAGGTGGGCTCGATGCAGCCGCTGCACAGCACCGCGCTGGGCAAGGTGCTGGTGGCCTACGACCCGGTCGCACGCGGGGAGTTGGGCGACGGGCCGTACGAGTCGTACACCATGCGGACGCTGACCGGGGCGGCCGACGTGGACGCCGAGTGCGCGCTGATCCGGGAGCGCGGCTGGGCGGACTCGATCGAGGAGACCTGGGAGGGCGTGGCCTCGATCGGCGCGCTGATCCAGGACCGGCGGCGCAACCCGGTCGGCGCGGTGTGCATCAGCGGGGCGGTCGAGCGGGTCTGCGAGGACGGCTTCGTGAAGCCCGCGCTGGTGGCCTCGGTGCGCAGCGCGGCGCGGGCGATCTCCCGCGACCTGGGCGCCGGGCGGTTCTGAAGTACATCCGGGGACGGCTCGCGGCGGGCCGTCGATTCGTCACGCTGAGGCGCGGACGGGCGAGAGGCCTGTCCGCGCCTCTGGCGTTTTGTCCTGTTTCGGGGCGCTCCGCTCGGTAACGTCGACGGACCGGTCGAGGCGAGGGTCACAGCTCCGTAACCCCGCCTTGACGCGGGGGCGACCTGGGGAGGAAGCTTCCGCATGACGGTCGACATTGTCGAACGATGGCCGGAGAGATCGCTCCCACAGTGCGCTCACCCGCACAGCGATCGACCGGCCGCCTGCCCCCACCTACCCTCCGGGCCATATGGACAAGGGAGTCTTTGTGTCCGCGTTCTCCAACGGCGACGTCTTCGTCGGCGAAACCCTCGGCACCGCCGCCCTGATACTCCTCGGCGGCGGCGTCTGCGCCGCCGTGACCCTCAAGAAGTCGAAGGCCGTCAACGCCGGCTGGCTGGCGATCACCTTCGGCTGGGGATTCGCGGTCCTCATCGCCGCCTACATGTCGGCTCCGAAGTCCGGTGCCCACCTCAACCCCGCTGTCACGATCGCGCTCGCGGTCAAGAGCGGCGAGTGGAGCCAGGTGCCGCTCTACCTCGGCTCCCAGCTGCTCGGCGCGATCATCGGCGCCGTGCTGGTCTGGGCCACCTACCTGGGCCAGTTCAGCGCGAACGAGGAACCCACCCTCGGCATCTTCTCGACCGGCCCCGAGATCCGGAACCCGATCCAGAACGTGATCACCGAGGTCATCGGCACCTTCGTGCTCTGCTTCGCGATCCTCACCATCGGCACCAACTCCGGCCTCTCCCAGTCCGGCACCGGCACCCTGATGGTCGCCTTCACCGTCGTCGGCATCGGCCTCTCGCTGGGCGGCCCGACCGGCTACGCGATCAACCCGGCCCGTGACCTCGGCCCGCGCATCGCGCACACCCTGCTGCCGATCCCGAACAAGGGCGGCTCCGACTGGTCGTACGCCTGGATCCCGGTCGTCGGCCCGATCCTGGGCGGCCTGGCGGCCGGCGGCGTCTACAACGCCATCTTCTAGAGGACGGGTTCGACCCCGCCACACACGGGGACTGACCGAACGAACGTGTCAGGCCCACCCACCCCGTATCCCCCGAACCCGAGCCGAGGACCCTCCCCATGACCACCACCGGTAACTACATCGCCGCGATCGACCAGGGCACCACCTCCAGCCGCTGCATCATCTTCGGCGCCGACGGCCGGATCGTCTCCGTCGACCAGCAGGAGCACCGGCAGATCTTCCCCCAGCCCGGCTACGTCGAGCACGACGCCGCCGAGATCTGGACCCGGGTGCAGTCGGTCGTCCGCGGCGCGCTGGAGAAGGCCGGCCTGACCAAGGACGACATCCGCGCGATCGGCATCACCAACCAGCGCGAGACCACCGTCCTGTGGGACAAGAACACCGGCGAGCCGGTACACAACGCGCTGGTGTGGCAGGACACCCGCACCGAGGCGCTCTGCCGCGAGCTGGGCCGCAACGTCGGCCAGGACCGCTTCCGCCGCGAGACCGGCCTCCCGCTGGCCAGCTACTTCGCCGGCCCGAAGATCCGCTGGCTGCTGGACAACGTCGAGGGCCTGCGCGAGCGCGCCGAGGCCGGCGACATCCTGTTCGGCACCATGGACACCTGGGTGATCTGGAACCTCACCGGCGGTGTCAACGGCGGCAAGCACGTCACGGACGTCACCAACGCCAGCCGCACCATGCTGATGAACCTGCAGACCCTGCAGTGGGACCAGAAGATCGCCGACTCGATGGACGTCCCGATGGCCGTCCTGCCGGAGATCCGCTCCTCCGCCGAGGTGTACGGCGAGGCCGTCGGCGACCTGGCCGGCGTTCCCGTCGCCTCCGCGCTCGGCGACCAGCAGGCCGCGCTGTTCGGCCAGACCTGCTTCGACGAGGGCGAGGCCAAGTCCACCTACGGCACCGGCACCTTCCTGCTGCTGAACACCGGCGAGAAGATCGTCAACTCGTACCACGGCCTGCTGACCACCGTCGGCTACCGGATCGGCGACCAGGCCCCGGTGTACGCCCTGGAGGGCTCGATCGCCGTCACCGGCTCGCTCGTCCAGTGGCTGCGCGACCAGCTCGGCATCATCTCCACCGCCGCCGAGATCGAGACCCTCGCCAACACCGTCGAGGACAACGGCGGCGCCTACTTCGTCCCGGCCTTCTCCGGCCTGTTCGCCCCGTACTGGCGCTCCGACGCCCGCGGTGTGATCGCCGGTCTGACCCGCTACGTCACCAAGGGCCACCTGGCCCGGGCCGTCCTGGAGGCCACCGCCTGGCAGACCCGCGAGGTCGTCGACGCCATGCAGAAGGACTCCGGGGTCGAGCTCACCGCCCTCAAGGTCGACGGCGGCATGACCAGCAACAACCTGCTCATGCAGAACATCGCCGACGTCCTGGACGCCCCGGTCGAGCGCCCGTACGTGGCCGAGACCACCGCCCTCGGCGCCGCCTACGCGGCCGGTCTCGCCGTCGGCTTCTGGAGCGACCTCGACACCCTGCGGGCCAACTGGCACCGCGCCGCCGAGTGGACCCCGCGCATGGACGAGGCCACCCGGGAGCGTGAGTACAAGAAGTGGCTCAAGGCCGTGGAGCGCACCATGGACTGGGTGGAGGAGGAAGAGAACAACTGATCGACGAGCCGGTCGGGGCCCCGCACCCCGGCCGGCCACCCGCCGTTCCGGCAGCGGGTGTCACCGAGTTTCACCGGCCCGCCGCACCGGGCCGACCGGCCTCTCCCGCAGGGGCCGCACCGCACACGAGAGGAGTAACGGCGCCGCCCGACCCGCGCGCCGTACACAACCACCATGGCAACCATCCCGACCCTGGGCGCCGAGCGCACCGCCGGCCACACCGCCTCCCGCGCCGAGACCCGCGAGCTGCTCGGCAAGGCCACCTACGACCTGCTGGTGATCGGGGGCGGCATCCTCGGCACGGCCGTCGCCTGGACCGCCTCCCAGGCCGGCCTGAAGGTCGCCATGGTCGACGCCGGCGACTTCGCCGGCGCCACCTCCAGTGCCTCCTCCAAGCTCGTCCACGGCGGTCTGCGCTACCTGCAGACCGGTGCGGTCAAGCTGGTCGCGGAGAACCACAAGGAGCGCCGCGCGCTCTCCACCGACGTGGCCCCGCACCTGGTCAACCCGCTGACCTTCTTCGTGCCGGTCTACAAGGGCGGCCCGCACGGCGCCGCCAAGCTCGGCGCCGGCGTCTTCCTGTACTCGGCGCTGTCCGCCTTCCGCGACGGCATGGGCCGGGTCTCCACCGCCGCGCACGCCGCCCAGCAGGTGCCCGCGCTGCGCACCGAGGGCCTACGCTCGGTGGCCGTCTACGGCGACCACCAGATGAACGACTCGCGCGTCGCCGTGATGACCGTGCGCGCCGCGGTCGACGCCGGCGCCGTGGTGCTCAACCACGCCGAGGTCACCGGGCTGCGCTTCACCGGCGGCCGGGTCACCGGTGCCGAGGTCCGCGACCGCCTGGACGGCAGCGAGTTCGGCATCGACGCCCGCCTGGTGCTGAACGCCACCGGCCCGTGGGTGGACCACCTGCGCAAGATGGAGGACTCCGGCGCCGCGCCGTCGATCCGCCTCTCCAAGGGCGCGCACGTGGTCGTCAAGCGCCGTTCGCCGTGGCGCGCCGCGCTGACCATCCCGATCGACAAGTACCGCGTCTCCTTCGCCATCCCGTGGGAGGACCACGTCCTGCTCGGCACCACCGACGAGGAGTACACCGGCGACCCGAAGGACGTCCGGGCCACCGAGGCGGACATCGACCAGATCATGGGCGAGGCCGCGCACGCGATCCGCGACGAGCACCTCGACCGCGACCTGATCACCTACTCCTTCGCCGGCCTGCGAGTGCTGCCGGGCGGCCCGGGCGACACGGCCGCCGCCAAGCGCGAGACCGTCGTCACCGAGGGCCGCGGCGGCATGCTGTCGGTCTCCGGCGGCAAGTGGACCACCTACCGGCACATCGGCCGCACCGTGCTGGAGAAGCTGGCCCACGTGCCCGGCACCAGCCTCGGCGAGGACATGTCCCCGATCGCCCCGACCGTCCCGCTGCCGGGCGTCGGCGCGCCGAACGCGGTGGCGCACCGCCTGCTGATCGACCGTGAGCCGGGCTCGCGGATGGAGCCGCTGGTGGCCAAGCACCTGGCCAGCCACTACGGCACCCTGTCCTTCGAGATCGCCCGCATGATCGACGAGAACCCGGAGCTCGGCCGGCCGATCCACGAGGACGGTCCGGACGTCTGGGCGCAGGTCGCGTACGCGGCGGACAACGAGTGGGCGTACACCACGGACGACGTGCTGCGCCGCCGCACCACGATGACGGTGCGCGGGCTGGACACCCCGGAGATCCGGGCCGAGGTCGAGGCCTTCCTCGCGAAGCGCGCCAAGTAGGCGCGGCTCGGCGCCGTACGGTCCGAGGACGTTCGCAGGGCGGGCACTCCGGGGTTTCCCGGGGCGCCCGCCCTTTCGCACTCGTGCGTGCACAACGCGTCACGATCCCATCAACTTCCTAAGGAAATATTCAGAATCTGGACAGATTTGCCCTGATTTATCATGATCATCTTCCCTGATGATCTTGCTTATGCTCCGGACCTCTTCGACCAAGAGTGAGCCAAGGAGCTCCCATGCACGTTCCAAAGCGGGCCCTCGTCGGCCCGCTGTCCCTCGCGGTGGCACTGTCGCTGTCGCTGGCCGGCGGAGCGCCGGTCGCGTTCGCGGCCAAGCCCCACCCCAAGCCCTCCCCCGGAAAGCCGCCGACGGCGGCCGCCGTCGACCCGACCGGCAGCATCGCCGCCGCCCGGGTTGCCGCGCGCACCACCGGCCGGCGCGTCGAGGCGGTGTCCGAGCGCAGCGAGGTGTCCACCACCTGGGTCAACCCGGACGGCACGCTCACCACCGAACTCGCCGCCGGGCCGGTCCGCTTCCTGCGCGACGGCACGTGGACCGATGTCGACCTGACGCTCAAGCAGGCGCCCGACGGCTCGGTGGCCCCCGCCGCACACCCGCACGCGATGAAGCTGGCCGGCCCCGGCGGCAAACGGCCCCGCACCCTCGCCGAGTCGCAGGCCGCCACCGCGCCCGCCCGCACCCTGGTGTCGCTCGGCTCCGGCGACGACGAACTGGCACTGGAGTGGAAGGGCGGCCTGCCCGCGCCCGAGCTGGACGGCCCGCGCGCCGTCTACCGGGACGCGATCGGCGACGGCGCCGGGGACCTCGTCGTCGAGGCCAACCGGAACGGTTTCGAGCAGTTCGTCACGCTCAAGCAGCGCCCGGCGAGCGGGAGCTACTCGTACACCATGCCGTTCCGGGCCAAGGGCCTGAAGGCCGTGGCGCAGCCGGACGGCGGCGTGCTGTTCACCGACCGGAAGAACGGGCAGAAGCGCGCCGTGCTGCCCGCGCCGGTGATGTGGGACGCCACCACCGCAACCGGGTCGAGCGAGCACCCCCGGCAGGCCAAGGTCGACCTCAAGGTCGTCCAGCACGGTGACGACGTCGACCTGGTCTTCACCCCCGACGCCGCCTTCCTGGCCGACCCGGCCACCGCCTACCCGGTGACCGTCGACCCGTCCACCAGCGGGCTCGGCAACGCCCTCGACACCCGGGTCCAGAAGGGCGAGACGGTCGACTGGTCGGCCGATGTCGAGCTGTACTGGGGCAACCCCGGCACCAAGAACGCCGACGGCAGCTCGCGCGAGGCCCGTTCGCTGATCAACTGGAACACCTCCTCGATCGCGGACGCGCTGGTCCAGAGCGCCACGCTGTCGCTGTACAACATCCACTCCGGCAACACCGACTGCCTTCCCTACACCTGGGAGGTGTGGGACACCGGGCTCGCCTCCACCGCCTCGCGCTGGACCAACCAGCCGGCCTGGAACGCCAAGAAGGCCGGTTCCACCGAGACCAAGGGCCGCGACAACTGCGGCGGCGACGGCTGGATCACCGCCAACGTCACCGACCTCGTCCAGGGCTGGGCCTCGGCGAAGAACCAGGTCTCCGGGATGGGCCTGCGGGCGCCCGACGAGGTCAACACCAAGTACTGGAAGGAGGTGAGCTCCGCCAACGCCGCCACCAACGTGCCCAAGCTGACGGTCAACTACAACTACCGTCCGCGCACCGGCACCAAGCAGGAGGCCGGTCCGCCGTTCCTCCAGGACGGCACCGGCACCTGGCGGGTGGACACCACCACCCCGGTGCTCCGGGACACCTTCATCGACCCCGACGGCGACAAGGTGACCGGCACCTTCCAGCTGGTCGACGCCATCTCCGGCGCCCAGGTCGGCAGCGTCAACGTCTCCGGCTACGTACCCAGCGGCACCCCCGCCGAGGTCACCGTGCCGGCGGGCCTGCTCCAGTACGGCCACACCTACCGGTTCCGCAGCTCGCCCTACGACGGCCTGCACTACAACCTGGGCTGGTCCGCCTGGGCCACCTTCAGCGTCAGCCCGCTGCCGGACGTCCCGAGCCAGCTGCAGACCGGCGCCCAGCAGACCCTCACGCCGGTGCTCTCCGCCCTGGTCACCAACCCCAACCAGGGCCGGATCCGGACCGAGTTCGCGCTCAAGGGCCGAACCGGCCAGCCGCTGCCGACCTCCATCGCCCCGGTGTGGGCGGAGAGCGGCACCCGGGCCTCCGTCCAGCTGCCGGACGGCGCGGTGACCGACAGCGGGGACTACACCTGGGCCGTGCGCGCCTGCGCCGCGGTCGGCTGCTCCGCGTGGACCGCCGACCAGCCGCTGGCCGTCCGCGTCCAGGCCCCGCCGGTCCAGCCCGCGCCGACCACCGTGGTCCTCACCGGCGCCGCCCTCGCGGACGCCTCGGCGGCCACGGCCGGCGGCGGCTGCGACACCGGCGCGTGCCCGGCCGCCGACCCGGCCGAGCTGCGGATCGGCACCACGCCCGACGGCAGCAGCTGGACCAGCTGGCTCAAGCCCGACCTGTCGGCCGTCCCGGCCGGCTCCCGGGTGATCGGCGGCAAGCTCGAACTGACCCGCTCGGACTGCGCGGCCGGTACCGCCGGCTGCGACGAGACCGCCGTGGACGTCTTCCAGCTCGGCAGCGCCTGGGCTCCCGGCCAGGGCGGTGCGGCACTGACCGCAGCCGCCGGCGCGGAGAGCTACGCCTCCGCCGCCAAGCTGTCGGAGACCGACCTGGCCGCACTGGTCGGCTCGTGGATCGAGAAGGGCGAGGCCTACGGCCTGGCGCTGCGCCCGCCGGCCGGCTGGACCGGTGCGGCCCGCTACTCCTCGGCCACCGCCGCCGACCCGGCGCGGCGGCCGAAGCTGACCCTCGACTACCTGGCACCGACCGCACCGGGCGCGGCCGAGCTGGTGGCCGCCGTCGGTGGCGACGCCGGTCTGGTCGTCACCTGGAACGCCCCGGCCGACCGCGGTTCGGTCGGCGACGTCGGCTACACCGTCCGGGTCGAGACCTCGGCCGGCGCCCCGGTCCAGGAGGTCACCACCGGCGACCTGCGGGCCGTGTTCACCGGCCTCGACAACGCCCTCTCGTACCGCGCGGTGGTCACCGCCCGCAACAGCTACGGCACCGCCGCCCCGGTCGCCTCGGCCGTGGTCCAGGGCACGCCGACGGCCGGCGGCCCGAACCAGTACCGCGGCTACGTGCAGGAGTACCTGGACGCCCGCAACAAGATCAAGATGAAGGCCGGGTTCACCGCGCCGGACGCCGCCGCCGAGGCCGCGCACGGCACCGTCTTCGTCGACCTGCTGGCCACCCAGGAGGCCTCGCTGGTCGCCAACCGCGAGGCGCTGGCGACCCAGAGCCAGCTGTACACGGCCGCCGCGGTCAGCCTGACCGACGTGGTGGTCGACCAGCAGACGGCCGGCAAGGTCGTCGTGCGGGCCACCGTCAAGGACTCGGTGATGATCCGGTCGGGCGGTGTGGACTCGCCGAGCGAGAGCGCCGGCCCGAAGCGGTTCGAGTTCGCCGTCGGCACCGCCGCGGTGATGGTCTCCGAGGCCGACGACCTCGCGGCCCAGCAGAAGCTGTCCTCCTCCGCGGCCGCCCAGGCCCAGGTCGACGTGGCAGACGCCGCACAGCCCGACCCGGCGGACGCCCAGAAGGCCGTCCCGCTGGACGCCAACGGCTTCCCGGTCCAACCGGCTCAGCCGGCCGCCGGCGCCGTCCAGGCCGGGTACAACTACAACGGCACCGCCGACTGGGCCCGCCGCAACGTCAACATCGGCTGGGACTTCCCCCAGGACTGCACCAACTTCGTCTCCAAGGCCCTCTACTACGGTGGCGGCATGCGCACCCGGTACGGCTTCAAGACCTGGGACAGTGCCTGGTGGACCAACGACTACTGGCTGTTCGGCTGGCACAAGAACCGCAGCTACACCTGGGCCGGCGCGGCCAACCTGCACCGGCACCTGCTGAACTACCGGTACTCGACCTGGCTGCGCTGGACCTCCGAGGCGCGCCCCGGCGACGTGGTGTTCTTCAAGTGGCGCAACGAGTCGCGGATCAACCACGCCGCGATCGTGGTGAGCTGGGGCGCCCGGATGGAGCTGCGCCAGCACGGCCGGCAGGGTGTCACCACCCTGAACGAGGTGCTGTCGTACTACCGGCAGAAGGGCGACCCGATCGAGTGGTTCGTCGTCGTCCGCCCGCTCGGGACCAACTGATGGCGGCGGGGCGGCCGGTGGCGGCCGCACTGGCGGCCGTGCTCTCGGCCGCCCTCCTGGCCGGATGTTCGAGCGGCGCGGAGGACGCCCGGCTGCAGCACGCGGCCGACTACTCCGCCCATCCGCACCTGAAGGTCACCGGCTGCCCCGTGCCGGAGACGCTGGGCCTGGTCCAGCAGGTGGTGTGGCGGCTGGCCGACGGCTCCGCGGACCGGTTGGTGAAGCTGGCCGCCGCGGAGGGCCCGGCCGACGCACGCCGGGCGGCGGCCGAGGAGTGGGTCCGCGCCTACGGGCCGGGCGCCGCCGGGGAGGTCACCGCCGACTTCGGTGACGATCCGGCGAACCGGCAGACCGTACGGCTCACCTTCCACGGCACCGGCCAGGTGAAGGAGCTGACACTCCGCATGGACGGCCCGGACGGCGGGGGCGGCTGGCGGGTCCTGCTGACCTGATCCCGCCGGGGCCGGCCGTGGGCCCGGATGCGAGGGACGAACGGGCGGGCGCTCCGTGGAGGAG
>NZ_JBHVFE010000280.1:0-11795 GCF_042801945.1 Kitasatospora sp. NPDC057542 | reverse complement strand
GAAGACCAGCGGCTTGAGGGAGGCACGGGCCGTGTAGAGCGCAGCCGTGTACCCGGCCGGGCCGGAACCGATGATGATCACGTTACGGACGTCGCCCATGCGGTCAGCCCTCCAGCTGCTTGGCGTCGATCTCGGCGATCAGGTTCTCGATCAGGGCCTTGATCTCGTCGCGGATCGGGCGGACGGCTTCGACGCCCTGGCCCGCCGGGTCCTCCAGCTTCCAGTCGAGGTACTTCTTGCCGGGGAAGTACGGGCAGGCGTCGCCGCAGCCCATGGTGATCACGTAGTCCGACGCCTGGACGGCCTCGGTGGTGAGGATCTTCGGCTTCTGGTCCGAGATGTCGATGCCGACCTCGGCCATGGCGGCGACGGCGGACGGGTTGACCTGGTCGCCCGGCATGGAGCCGGCGGAGCGGACCTCGACGCGGTCGCCCGCGAGGTGGGCGAGGAAGCCGGCGGCCATCTGGGAGCGGCCGGCGTTGTGGACGCAGACGAACAGCACGGAGGCTGCGGGGGAGGTGGTCATCTCGCTCTTCCTCGGAGACGGGTGCCGCACAACACGACCGGGCGGAGGCGGTCGTGCCTACGGCACGGCCTTGCGGCAGTTGCGGTGTCCGCAGACCGGTTGCGCTGCAGGACTCGGCGGTCGGCTCGGAAGAGCCGCCGACACCGACAAACGTATCACCGCATGGTGATGTCAGTCGATAGTGATGTGAATGGCGAGGGTGGACGCTCGCGCCCGAAGCCCCGGACAGCCTCGGGTTCCCCGCCTGTCTGTGTATGCATCGGCTTGCCGGGCACCGGCCACACGGACTCAGCCGTGCCGGGCGAGCTTGACGGCGGAGACGAGCAGGATCACCGCCAACGCGGGGATGAGGACCAGGTCGGGAAACACCCCGAGGAGCAGGCCGCCCAGCACCGCGCCGACGATGGAGCCTGCGGCCATCACGGCGGTGAAGCGCAGGTTGGCGCCGAGGACGGCGAAGCTGCCGTCGCGGCTGTAGCGGGCGAAGGCCACCAGCATGGTGGGCAACGACACCAGCAGGGACAGGCTCCCGGCGGTCTTGATGTCGAGCGCGAACAGCAGCACGATCGTCGGGATCAGCAGCTCGCCGCCGGCCACGCCCATGATCGCCGCGACCACCCCGATGCCGAACCCGGCGACCACCCCGCCGGGCACCCGGGCCCATGGCGGGAGGTCGAGCGTGCCCAGGGTGGTGGTGTGCGTGACCAGCAGAGCAGCAGCCATGAGCACCATCAGCGCGGCCAGCACCTTGTAGAGGGTGGCGCTGCGCATCCGTATCGCCCAGCTCGCTCCGGCCCAGGCGCCCAGCAGGCTTCCGGCGAGCAGGTTGACCGCCACCGGCCAGTGCGCGGCCACCTGCGAGGCCGGCACCGCGGCGAGCCGGGCGGGCAGCGCGGTCAGCACGACGACCAGGCTCATCGCCTTGTTCAGGATGACCGCCGAGAGCGCCGCGAACCCGAACAGGCCGACCAGCAGCGGCAGGCGGAACTCCGCGCCGCCCAGGCCGATCATCCCGCCCAGCACGCCGATGACGGCACCGGCCCCGAACACCAGGGCCGTTGAGTGCGTCGAACGCTGTGGTACGAGGTCCGTGTCGATGGTCACGACAGGCATCCTCGCGGATCGCGACCACCGCCTGCTATGGCAGGTCCACCAAGAACAGGTCTGCCCCCGAAGCTGGGTCAACGATCCTCATCACTGCGGGCAGTGGGCTGCCCGGATCCCCCGGGCGCGCGTTCACTCAGCGGGCAGGGCGATGGGCACGACGGTGCCGTCGACGTCACACACGGCGGCCAGGGTGTTGTAGACGGTGCCGAACCGGCGCAGGTTCTGGTGCAGCAGGTCGATCCGGCGTTGAGGCTCGTCAGTGACCAGCCGCAGCTCGTAGGTGAGGGCGGTGAAGCGGGGCGGGGTGTCCTGGCGGCGGACCTGCACGTCGACCTCGGCACGGTGGTAGCGGAAGGGCAGCAGCCGACTGGAGCGTTCGACGTTCTTGAGCAGGCGGGCGGCAAGCAGGTCGGCTGGGCCCGGTGCGCCACTCGGGGCGCTCGCCCAGTAGACGGTCGGCGGCGTCGCGTCTTCCTCCGTCGCGGACACTCCGTTCGGCAGATCGGGAGCGATGCACCACAAGCCGTCCGACGAGCGATCGGAACCGCCCGTGCCAGGGCCCATGGCAGGCGCCTCAGTGGCCACGACCCGCATCAGCGGCATCGCCCTAGGATTCGGGACATGGACAGGATCACGCTGCCACACGGAAAGCCCATACCGATGACGACGCGGCGAACCCGCTGGCAGGAGGCGGGACAGAGCGGAAACTTCGGCAAGCGCTTCGCCGAACTCATCTCCGCCGGCGAGGACGTCGACGGCGAGGCCCGGCTCGCCGACACGCTCCTGCCGCGTGGTGCCCGAGTGCTCGACGCCGGCGCCGGCATGGGCCGGGTGGCCGCCGCACTCCTGCAACGGGGGCACGACGTGGTCGCGATCGAGCCCGACGAGGCTCTGGTCCGCCAGGCCCGGGAGACCTACCCCGGGCTGCCGATCGAGGAACGCGACATCCTCGACCTCGGCCCCGACGACGGCCCGTTCGACCTGGTCGTCTGCGTCGGCAACGTCATCGTCTACCTCGCCGAGGGCACGGAACGCAGGGCGCTGGGCGCGATGCGCGACGTACTCGGCGAGAACGGCCGGATCCTGGTCGGCTTCCACCTCCAGGACCCGCCGCCGCACGCCCGGACCTACACGGCGGCGGAGTTCGAAGCGGACCTGACCGCCGCCGGACTGCGCGTCGACCTGCGCGCAGGCACCTACCAGCTGCACCCCGCGAACGACACCTACGGCGTCTGGATCCTGAGCCGCGCCCAGGGCTGACCTCACCCCCCGGAGCCGGCACTCGACAGACGGACACCCGTCCGCAGAAGCGGCTTGGTACAGGGAGTCTTCGAGTGCCGGCCCTGAATCCGATCCGCCACAGCTGACACCCGCCCTTGAGAGGACGCAGTCGGCCTTCCGGGGGCAGCAGCACCATCGGCACAGCATTCAGGGCCGTAGCGGGCGGGCGTTCAAGAGCCCCCACTGCCCCCTTCTGCGGCAAAGGCCGGCTCGCCCTGCCGCTCACACGACGTGTGCCATCGTCGACACCCACCCGCACCGGCCGGTTCATCAAGATGCCCCGTCCCGCCGCACCCCCGTGTCCAATCCCGGGCGACCGCGGCAGCCCAGCCACACGCCGAGCACGAACGTCCGTGCCGGATGAACGAGACGCCCGTACCCAATCCCCGGCGGCGCAACAGTCCTTGCAGCGGCGGCACCCGCTGGCCGCTTGACGGGCGGACTCGGCAGCGGGCTTGGAAGTGCCGCCGACATCGACTAATGTATCACTACATGGTGATGTCAGTAGAGAGTGATACAAATAGCCCGGTGGACGTGCTGAAAGCCGTGGCCGACCCGCTGAGGATGCGGATCCTCACCCTGCTCGCCCGCGAAGCCCTCTGCACCAGCCACCTGGTCGAGGAGACCGGCGCCCGGCAGACCAACCTGTCCAACCACCTCAAGATCCTTCGCGAGGCCGGACTGGTCGACACCGAGCCCTGCGGCCGCTTCACCTACTACAAGCTCCGCGCGGACGCCCTGGACGGCCTCGCCAGTCTCCTCGGCGACCTCGCCGCCACCGCCCGCGCCAACACCGACTCGAAGAGGGCCTGCCCGTGACCCTCGCCAAGACCACCGCTCCCCCGGACCACCCCGAGGCCGGACTGGTCGGCAAGCTCTCCTTCCTGGACCGCTTCCTCGCACTGTGGATCCTGCTCGCCATGGGCCTCGGACTCGGCCTCGGCCGCCTCATCCCCGGCCTGAACGACGCCCTCGCCAAGGTCGAGGTCGGCGGCGTCTCGCTGCCCATCGGCCTCGGCCTACTGGTCATGATGTACCCGGTGCTCGCCAAGGTCCGCTACGACCGCCTGCACACCGTCACCGGCGACAAGAAGCTCATGGCCTCCTCCCTGGTGATCAACTGGGTTCTCGGCCCCGCGGTGATGTTCGCCCTGGCCTGGCTCCTCCTGCCCGACCTCCCCGAGTACCGCACCGGCCTGATCATCGTCGGACTCGCCCGCTGCATCGCCATGGTCATCATCTGGAACGACCTCGCCTGCGGCGACCGCGAGGCCGCGGCCGTCCTGGTCGCCCTCAACTCCGTGTTCCAGGTCGTCGCGTTCGGCCTGCTCGGCTGGTTCTACCTCGACATCCTGCCCGGCTGGCTGGGCCTCGCCCAGGACGGCCTGCACTTCTCCGTCGCCAAGATCGTCGTCAATGTGCTGATCTTCCTCGGCATCCCGCTCGTCGCCGGCTTCCTCACCCGCCGCCTCGGCGAGAAGAAGCTCGGCCGCGAAACCTACGAGCAGAAGTTCCTGCCGACGATCGGCCCCTGGGCCCTGTACGGCCTGCTGTTCACGATCGTGATCCTCTTCGCCCTCCAGGGCAAGACCATCACCAACCAGCCCGGCGACGTCGCCCGCATCGCGCTGCCGCTGCTCGCCTACTTCGCAATCATGTGGTTCGGCACCTTCGCCCTCGGCAAGGCCGTCGGCCTCGCCTACGACCGCACCGCCACCCTGGCCTTCACCGCCGCCGGGAACAACTTCGAACTCGCCATCGCCGTGGCCATCGCCACCTTCGGCGTCACCTCCGGCCAGGCCCTGTCCGGCGTCGTCGGCCCCCTCATCGAGGTGCCCGTCCTCATCGCCCTCGTCTACGTCTCCCTGGCCTGGCGCAAGCGATTCGCCCCGACCGCCGTCATCACCGCAGCAAAGGAATCCTGACCCCCATGCACTGCCTGGAGTGCCGTTCAGCAGACACGACCGGCACCGCCGTCGGAGTCTGCCGCGGCTGCGGCGCCGGCGTCTGCGCCGACCACGCCCGCACCGAGGCCGCGGCACTGCGGCGCGGGCCCGTACTCGGCCCGGCCGACAAGACGGTGGTCCGCCAGATCCTGTGCCCGCCCTGCACAGCACCCGTGGAATCCGGCGTGGGGATCCCTTCGTGACGGAAACGACCGATGTGGTGGTAGTCGGCGGCGGCCAGGCCGGGCTCGCCGCCGGCTACTACCTGCGGCGCGCCGGACTCGACTTCGCGATCCTGGACGCCGCCGAAGCGCCGGGCGGCGCGTGGCAGCACTACTGGGAGAGTCTGCGCCTGTTCTCCCCCGCCGCCTACTCGTCGCTGCCCGGCCGTCCCATGCCGGGCCAGTCCGGAACCGACTGGCCCGACGCCGATCACGTCGCCCGGTACCTGGCCGAGTACGAGAAGCGCTACGAGTTCCCCGTCCACCGCCCGGTCTCCGTCACCGAGGTGACGGAGACCTGTGGCGGGGGCCTGCTCGTCCACACCGACGACGGCACCTGGCACACCCGTGCGCTGATCAGCGCGACCGGGTCCTGGACCCGCCCCTTCGTCCCCGCCGTCCCCGGACGTGAACTGTTCAGCGGCCGCCAGCTCCACACCACCGGCTACCACCGGGCCACCGACTTCACCGACCAGCGCGTCGTGGTGGTCGGCGGCGGCAACTCGGGCGCCCAGATCGCCGCCGACCTGATCGGGCACGCGGCCGCCGTCCGCTGGGTCACCCGCCGCCCCGCCCGCCTCCTGCCCGACGAGATCGACGGCCGCGCCCTCTTCGAGATCGCCACCCGCCGCGTCACCGATGGCGGCCCACGCATCTCCGACCTCGGCGACATCGTCGCCACCGAACCCGTACGCGCAGCCCGCGACGCCGGACTCCTCACCGACCACCCCATGTTCACCGCCCTCACCCCCACCGGCCCACACTGGCCGGACGGCGAGGTCTGGCCGGCGGACACCATCATCTGGTGCACCGGCTTCCGCCCCGCCCTCGCCCACCTCGCCCCACTCGGCCTGCGCACCGGCGAACGAGGCCGGATCGCCACCGCCGCCACCCGCGCCGCCTCCGACCCACGCATCCACCTCCTCGGCTACGGCGACTGGACCGGCCCCGCCTCCGCCACCCTCATCGGCGTCGGCCGCACCGCCCGCCAGGCCGTCGCCGAGATCACCGACCTGCTGCGCTGACCGATCGCAGGAGATTCGGCCGCCGGAGTTCTGTCCGGCTCCACTCGCCGCCCAGGCCTGTCAAGCGCAGAGCGACGGGTGCTCCGACGCGCGTTGCCGCGTTCGGAGCAACGGACGGACTGCGCTGCTTGGCCGTGTCACCCCGTGGGAACGCGCGGCCCCGGCCATCGGTGACCGCCGTCGCCTCTTGTTGCTGCTCTGGTTCAGCAGCCGCACTCCTCACCACGCCATGCCTCGATGCCCTCGCGGACCGCGAGCCCGGCCACCAGCAGGCCGATGACCGGGTCGAGCCACCACAGACCGAACAGCGTGTTGGCGAGAAGGCCGACGAGGACGGCGGCGGCCAAGTAGGCGCACAGCAGGTTCTGGGTGCCCTCACCGGTGGTGGCCCCGGAGTCGAGCACCTTCCCCAGGCAACGCTTGGCCCGGCCCAGCAACGGCATCACTATCAGCGAGGAGACGGACAGCACGATGCCGAGCCAGCTGGTCGACGGGTGCTCAGCAGCCGCGAGCGTGGAGATGGCGTCATGGGCGATACAAGGGGCGAGCAGGCTACCAGCCCGCCGACGGGAGCTGGACCAGAACAGGACACCTCCGCGGACCGAGCCGATCGCGAGAGGGGCTGCCTGCCCCGATCACCGTGACTGCCCAGCGTTCACACTCCCGCACCCAGCCGTCCTGGGGTGTTCGCCGACGGCCGGCGCAGTGCCGGCCCTGCTCAGCCAGACCACGAAGGTGACGACGAAGAGCGCCTCCACGACCAGGGAAATCGGACCGTACGGAAGTTCCCAGCCGTCCTCGTGGTAATCCGGGAGTCCGACCGTACGGGACAACAGGAACCCGGCGATCATGCCGACGCTGGTCACCGCCCCGGCGAGCCAGGCGACGGCCGGCCGTCGCAGAGCCACCAGCGCGACCGCCACAACCAGCATCACCGCGCTCCCGACCACGAACAGGACGCCGACGTAGAAGCACTCCTCCAGATGCGAGGGCACCAGAACCAGGTGGACGACCGCGTTGGCCACAGCACAGGCTGCCGCAGTCCCCACCAGTGCGGTTCGGACCGTGCGAGAGATCATCACGACTCCGGGGATCACGCGGCTCCCCCGCCCGCCGCTCCTTCTCTGTCGCTCGCAAAGGCCGCGCCCCCATGGGTACGGTTCCCGCAAACCGAGCGTTCAACCGACCGGATACGGGTCAGCCATCCGCCCGTACAGGCCGACGAGCAACCACCCGCGGCGCACACTGGGAAGCGGCCGCCCAGCCTTCGATGCCAGGGCACGCCTCCGCCACCGCCAGGAGGTGCGATGCCACCCCGGACACGGCACCCGCTGTTCGCCCGCTTCTACCCGCGCGTCAACGCCTACGCTGACGCACACGGCGGCCTCGAACACCGCCGAGAACTGCTCGTGGACACCTCCGGACGCGTCCTGGAGATCGGTTGTCAAGAGTGCGCACACGCAGACAAGCGGCACACGCCCTACGACGGGGCCGGGGCAAGAATTTCTTGCCCCGGGCCCCGTGGTCAGGTCGGGCGTGTGGTGCCGGTTTCTCCACCAGCGTGCCGACGCTGCTGCGGGCCTTGTGCTGTCAGTTGGGCTTGCTGTTGGTGTCCTGGGGTGCGGCGGCGAGGGTGAAGGCGAGGAGGGCGGTGGCGGTGAAGTCGTCGGCGGATTCGACGGTCTGCCAGGCGCCGACGTGGTCCATGAAGCCGGCGCCGCGGCCGTCGAACGCGGCGAAGGGGTTGCCCTGGTTGGTCGGGCACGTGCGCATGGTGGGGAAGGAGTTGAGGTCCTTGAGCTTGTCTGCCGCGTTGGGGCCGTTGACGACGCCGCCGAAGAGGATGTCGCCGTCCCCGTTGAGGTCACCGGCGAGGTTGGCGGCCTGGTGTTCGGGGCAGTGCGGGAAGGTGGTTCCGGCGCCGATGACGAAGGAGGATCCCCACGCGTTGGCGCCCAGGGCCCAGTTGCGCTGCTGGGTGGCGAACGCGTCGTAGCGGGAGTCTCCAGTGACCTGGTGGTAGAGCCGGGCGGTAGCGGCCAGGCCGAAGGTGTGGGGCACGGAGTCGAAGTCGGTGTAGACGGCGCCGGCCCCGAAGGGGTCGTGGGCCGCGCGGGCGCTGCCGTCGTCGAGCTGGCGCTTGAGGTCGGCGGCGAGCTGGTCGTGTGTCACTTCGGTGCGGGCGGCGCCGTCGTCGAGCAGGTGGGCGAGGTCGGCGTGGGCGAGGGCGCTGACGTCGCCGAGCCCGAGGGTGCCAAGGCTGTCCGAGGTGATGTACTGCTTGGCCCAGTGTCCGGCCTGCCTGGTCCAGTCGGTCGTGCGCTTGTCCCCCAGGGCCTTGGCGGCGAGGGCGAGCTCGGCGGCGCCGAATTCCATGTCGTCCTGCCAGGACGCCTCGGGGTAGAAGCCGTGCGGGAAGGCAGTGACCAGTTGGTCGCCGGGGTTGGTGTCGGCGAGGGCGTAGATGTGTGCTGCCTTCTCGAGTTCCTCGTGGGCCCGTTCGGGGTTCTCGGCGGCGTCGAGCTGGGCGGCCAGGGCGAAGGTGGCGGCGACGCGCCCGGCGAGGTTCGGGCTGATCGGTTTGCCGGGCGGTGCCGCGCGGAAGACCGGCCGGTGCTTGATCAGGTAGTCGGGGTCACCGGGCTTCACGTCGAGGGCGTCATCGGCTTCCGGCAGGCGCCACACGTCGTGGTCGGAGCGGATCTTGCCGCTGCCGTCGGCGGTGTCGCCCTTGCCGAGCCCGACCTGGACGTAGAGGGTGCGCGACTTGTCGTCCCACATCTTGCCGAGCCAGTCCAGCCCGTGCCGTGCCTCGGCGGCCAGCTCCTGCCCGCCGACGGGGGTCGTGCGGTGCGCGAGCAGGAGACTCGCGGTGGAGTAGGAGGCGGTGTGGGTGAACTTGAGGAAGTCGCCGGCGTCGTTCCAGCCGCCCGAGACGTCGATCGGGCCCGCGACACGCTTGAGGGGCGCGGTCAGCACCGTCTCGTCGTCGGCGTAGGCGGGGGTGTCGTAGACCGTGGCCTGGCGGTCCGCCAGGTGGGACGGCTTGCGGCGCAGTTCCGTGGAGACTACGTCGGCGCCGTCGCGCTGGGCCTGGAAGAAACGGACGTTGTCCTGGATGAGCTTGCCGAAGAGGTCGTCCGCCGCGGCGATGCGGAACGTCGGGGAGACGGCGGTGACGGGCCCGGTCACCTCGACCCGGTAGTCACCGGGTTCGGTCAGAGGAGACAGGTCCAGGGTGTGGACGGCGTTGTACGTGCCGTTCCAGCCTCCGGCAGACGAGCCGACCTTGCCTTTCAGGACCTCCTTCCCGGAGGCGTCGAGGACCCGGAAGGACGCCTTGGACGCGGAGACGGAGGTCATCAGGTAGGCCTGCTTGGCCTCGCCGGGCGTGTAGCCGACCTGGTCGACGCGCACCACCGCCCGCGGAGCACCCGCAGCCAGGGAGTCCGCGCCCTGCGCGGACTGGACACAGTAGACCGCGACAACGGTGGCTGCCAGGCCGGCAGCGGTCATGCCGATGACGCGCTTACGCATACGGTTCTTTGCCATGCCCGCAGACTGTCAGCGGGTCCATGAGACGAACATGAGGCAGGTACGGGACCCCGGCGCCGCCTGCGCGAGTTCCCGCCGCCGCAGGCATACCGCCCCAATCACGACCACCCCGACGTTCGTGTCCTTTTCGACCACAGTAGGCTCGCCCGCCATGCGCGTACTTGTCCTCGAGGACGACCCCGAGCTCGGCCCCGTGATCACCCGCGGTCTGCGTGAGGCCGGCTTCGCCGTCGACTTCGCCACCGATCTCGCCGACGCCGACTTCAAACTCGCGGTCAACACCTATGACTGCCTGGTCGCCGACCGCACCCTGCCCGACGGGGACGCCCTCACGCTCCTGGCCGCCCAGCGCAAGGCCGGCGCCACCCTTCCCGTCCTGCTGCTCACCGCCCTCGACGCGGTCAGCGACCGCGTGGCCGGGTTCGAGCACGGCGCCGACGACTACCTCGTCAAACCCTTCGCCTTCGCCGAGCTCAATGCCCGTGTCCGCACCCTGTGCCGTCGCGGTCAGCCCGCGCGGCTGCCGGAACTGCGCGTCGGCACCCTGGAGCTCGACCTGCCACGCCGCAGGGTACGGCGCGACGGTGTACTGCTCACCCTCACCGCCAAGGAGTTCGCGGTCCTGGAAGTCCTGATGCTGCGCGCCGGAGAGGTGGTCACTCGCACCGAACTCATCGAACGCTGCTGGGACGAGCAGACCGAACCGCTCTCCAACGTCGTCGACGTCCTCATAGGC
Organism: Kitasatospora sp. NPDC057542; assembly: GCF_042801945.1. Taxonomy (NCBI): domain Bacteria; kingdom Bacillati; phylum Actinomycetota; class Actinomycetes; order Kitasatosporales; family Streptomycetaceae; genus Kitasatospora; species Kitasatospora sp. NPDC057542. Next base: position 1,398 of record NZ_JBHVFE010000280.1, on the reverse strand, counting down.
CAGCTGCGCCGCAAACTGGGCCCGCCCGAGCTCATCCTGACCGTGCGCGGCGCCGGATACCGGCTCGCAGATCCGGCCGCGGACCTGTGATGCCGCCCAGTCCCGCAATCGCACGCCTGCACCGCGTCCGGTGGGCAACGACCCTGCTCTTCGCCGCAACCACCGCCCTGTGCCTGCTGGTCCTCTCCGTCCTGGCCGTACGCACCGACGCCCAGTCCCGCACAAACGATCTCGACAGCGAGGTCAGCCGGCGGGCCGACGGCCTCGCCCGCACGCTCTACTATGACGACGGCGTCCTGCACCTCGACGCCCTGGCGGAGGACGACCTGGCCCTGAGCGCGGAGCGGCTCGCCGTCATCCAGGCAGCCGCGCCCGGCCGGCCCCAGATCCGTCACGCGCCCACCGCGCGCGCCGCTCTTCCCGACCAGTCCGGGCTGGACGACATCTGGAAACAGGTCGAGCACGACCAGGAGACCGTCTTCGTCGCCACCGAGGCCGGCGGCCGGGAGATCCAGTGGGCCGCCGCCCCCGTCTGGGACGGCGACAGGATCGGCGCCGCCGTGCTGGTCGGAGCCGACCCCGCGCAGAGCCAGGCCGCCCACGACCGCCTCGTCCGCTGGCTCACCCTTGGCTGCGCGGCCCTGGTGCTGGCCGCCGCCGCCATCGGGCACCTCCTGTCCGGACGGGCCATGCAACCCGCACTGCGCGGACTCGACCAGCAGGAACAGTTCCTCGCCGAAGCCGCACACGAGCTTCGCACCCCGCTGGCCACCCTGCGCCTGGTGGTCGAAAGCGGCAGCACCTCCCCCACCCGGGCGCCCGCCGCCCTCGACGAAGCGGTCCGCCTCATCGACCGCCTGGGCCGACTGGTCACCGGCCTGCTGGCCCGGGCCCGCGTCGAGGCCGGCACCCAGGAGATCGAGCTCACCCTGCTGCGACTCGACCAGCTGGTCGAACAGACCATCGAGGAACTACCGGACAGCGCCGGCGTCACCGTCATCACCGAGGCCACCATCGTCAACGGCGACCCCGAACTGCTCGCCCAGGCCATCCGCAACCTCGTCGAGAACGCGCTGCGGCACGGCGGCGGCACCCCAGTCGAGGTGAGCGTCGCCCCCGGCCGCATCGCCGTGCGGGACCACGGCCCCGGCGTACCGGCCAAGGACCGTACACGGGTCTTCGAACGCAGCGTCACCGGATCCGATAGCAAGGGAACCGGCACGGGCCTCGCCATCGTCCGCTGGGTCGCCGAACTCCACAACGGCACCGCCCGGCTCTCCCCCGCCTCCGGCGGCGGCCTGCTCGCAGAACTCCTACTACCTCCGCACACCAGCAGCTGACACAACCCGGCAAGGCTCGCCCTGGGTCATCTCACCCCACGTCTGCAGGGGTGCCGAG
>NZ_JBHVFE010000279.1:0-11848 GCF_042801945.1 Kitasatospora sp. NPDC057542 | reverse complement strand
GAGCAGGGCAGCGCACAGGTCCCAGAACGACGCGTCGAAACTGGGCGAGGCGAACTGGAGCACCCGGCTGCCCGGCACCACGCCGAGCCGCTCGACCTGCGCTCCCACCAGGCCCGACACACCCGCGTGGCTCACCACCACGCCCTTGGGCCGACCGGTCGAACCCGAGGTGTAGATCACGTACGCCGGGTGCCGGACCCCGGGCGTCACCATCGGATCGGTCTCCGGGAAGCCCGCCGCCTCCGCCACCATCGCCGGATCGTCGACCACCAGAGCCGGCCGCGCGTCCTCCAGCATGTACGCGATCCGGGCGGCGGGGTACCCCGGGTCCACCGGCAGGTAGGCGGCGCCCGCCTTCAGGACGCCCAGGACGGCCACCACCGACTCCACCGAACGCGGCAGCGCCACGGCCACGATCCGCTCCGGCCCGATGCCACGGGCGATCAGCGCGTGCGCGAACCGGTTGGCCCGGTCGTTCAGTTGGCGATACGTCAGCTCGGTCCCGCCGGAGACCAGGGCGACCGCGTCCGGCGTGGCCGCCGCCTGTGCCGCGAACGACTCCGGCAGGCTCGCGGCCGCCCCCTCCCGCGCGGCGGCGGGCAGGAGTTCGCGGCGCTCCTCCTCGTCCAGCAGGTCGATCTCGCCGATCGGCCGGTCGGGAGCGGCGGCGACCGCGGCCAGCAACCTGGTCCAGCGGGCCACCAGGGTCTCGACCGTCCGGCGGTCGAACAGGTCGGTGCTGTACTCGACCGCTCCGGTCAGCCCGGCCGGCGCGCCGTCGGGCCCGCGGTTCTCCGCGAGGCCGAAGGTCAGGTCGACCCGTGAGGTTCCGGTCGGTACCGGCACGCCGGAGACCGCCAGCCCGGGCAGCTCGAAGTCACCCATCGGCGCGTTCTGCATGGCCAGCACGGTCTGGAACAGCGGGTGGAGCGACATCGACCGTGCCGGGTTCAGCACCTCCACCAGGTGCTCGAACGGCACGTCCTGGTGCGCGAAGGCCGCGAGTGTCGTCTCCCGTACGCGGCCCAGCAGTTCGAGGAAGCTCGGGTCTCCGCCGGTGTCGGTGCGCAGCACCAGCGCGTTGACGAAGAAGCCGACCAGGTCGTCCAGCGCCTCGTCGGTCCGGCCCGCGATCGGGCTGCCGATCGGAATGTCCGTCCCCGCGCCCAGCCGGGTGTACAGCGCCGCCAGGCCAGCCTGCAGCACCATGAACAGGCTCGCACCCGAACGCCGGGCCAACTCGGCCAGGCCAGCGTGCAGTTCGGCATCCATACGGATGTCCAGCACCCCGCCGCCGTAGGACATGACCGCCGGCCTGGGCCGGTCGGTCGGCAGCGGGAGCTGCTCGGGCAGCCGGGCGAGCACCTCGGTCCAGTACCCGACCTGGCGCGCGAACACGCTGTCCGCGTCGGACTCCTCGCCGAGGATCTCGTGCTGCCACACGGTGTAGTCCGCGTAGCTCACCGGCAGTGGCGCCCAGCTCGGGGCGCCGCCCCGCCTGCGCGCGGCGTACGCGGCCGCGAGGTCCCGGGAGAGCGGACTCATGGACCAGCCGTCTCCGGCGATGTGGTGCAGGACGACCAGCAGGACGTGCTCGTCCGGAGCGAGCGCGAACAGCTGCGCGCGGACGGGCAGATCCGTGGTCAGGTCGAACCCGCGCGCGGCCGCCTCGCGCAGTAGTTCCGGCAGCTCCGCTGCGCCGGCCTGACGTGCCGGCACCCGGATCACGGCCTCCTCGATACTCAGCACCCGCTGGTACGGCACCCCGCCGGTGTGCGGGAACACCGTGCGCAGGCTCTCGTGCCGGGCCACCACGTCCGCCAGCGCGGCACCGAGGGCCTCCCGGTCGAGGTCGCCGGACAGCCGCAGCGCCAACGGCATGTGGTAAGTGGCGCTGGGTGCCCCGAACTGCTGGAGGAACCAAAGCCTGCGCTGCCCGTAGGAGAGCGGCATCGGCTCGCGACGCGACCTGGGCATCAGCGCCTGTCGGGCCGCCGTGGCCTCGTGCAGCCCGGCCGCGAGCCCGGCCGGTGTCGGCGTCCGGAACAGCCTGCGCAGCTCCAGTTCGACCCCGAGGGTCGCCCGGACCCGCGAGACCAGCCGGGTGGCGAGCAGGGAGTGCCCGCCGAGGTCGAAGAAGTCGTCCTCGACGCCGACCCGCGGCCGGCCCAGCACCTCGGCGAACAGCTCGCACAGGATTTCCTCCTGCGGTGTCCGCGGCGCCCGCCCGCCCCCGGCCGGACCCGGCTCCGGCGCGGGCAACGCCGCCCGGTCCAGCTTCCCGTTCTGCGTCAGCGGCAGCGCTTCCAGCACCACGAACGCCGACGGCACCAGGTGGTCGGGGAGCCGCTCGCGCAGGTACGAGGCCAGCGCGGACCCCGTGGTCCCGGCACCGGCCGACGGCACGGCGTACGCGACGATCCGGGTGTCACCCGGCCGGTCCTCGCGGGCGAGCACCGCGACCTGGGCCACATCGGGATGCGCGGCCAGTTCGGCCTCGATCTCACCCGGCTCGATCCGGAAGCCCCGTACCTTCACCTGGTGGTCCACCCGGCCGGCGAACTCCAGCTCCCCGTCGGCGCGCCAGCGGACCAGGTCTCCGGTGCGGTACATCCGCGTGCCCGCCGGTCCGTACGGGTCGGCGACGAAGCGCCCGGCGGTCAGGCCCGGACGGTTCAGGTAGCCCCGGGCCAGCCCCGCCCCGGCCAGGTACAGCTCGCCCGTGACGCCGGGGGCGACCGGCCGCATCGCCGCATCCAGCACGTACACCCGGTTGTTGGCGATCGGACGGCCGATCGGTACCGGCAGCGGGCAGTCGGCGGGGTCGGCGGGCAGCGGGTAGGCGGTGACCACATGGGTCTCGGCCGGGCCGTAGTGGTTGTGCAGCGCCCGGCCGGGCACGCGGCTCCGGAAGCGCCGGAGGCCACCGCCGAGCCGCATCGCCTCACCGGCCTGTGCGATCAGCCTCAGGTCCGGCAGCTCCCGCCCGTGTTCCTCGGCCGCCTCCGCCAGCGCCTCGATCACCAGGTTGGGTGCGAACAGCTCTGCCACCCGGTGCCGTTCCAGCCACCGCAGCAGGAGTTCGGCGCTGCGGCGCTGCACGTCGGTCGGCACCACCAGGGTCTTGCCGAACAGCAGCGCGGACAGCATCTCCTGTACGGACACGTCGAAACTGAGGGCGGTGAACTGCGCGGTCCGGGTACCCGGTTCGCCGCCGACGGCGCGGTGGTGCCAGTGCAGCAGGTTCCTCAGGGCGCCGGAAGGCATCACGACGCCCTTTGGCCGTCCGGTCGAGCCCGACGTGTAGATGACGTACGCCGGGTGCCGGGCGTCCGGGACCACCAGTGGGTCGGTGTCCGGGTACGCCCCGGGCGCGTCGACGGCCGCGAGGTCGTCGAGCACGACGGCCGGCCGCGCGTCGGCGAGCATGTACTCGATCCGGGCCGCGGGGTAGTCCGGATCGACCGGCAGGTACGCGGCGCCGGCCTTGAGCACCGCGAGGACGGCCACCACCAGCTCGACCGAGCGCGGCAGGCACAGGGCGACGACCTGCTCCGGCCCCACCCCGCGCGCGATCAGTGCATGCGCCAGGCGGTTGGCCCGGCGGTTCAGCTCCCCGTAGGTGAGCACGGTGTCCTCGAACACCACCGCCTCGGCGTCCGGGGTGGCCCGGACCTGCGCCTCGAACAGGGCGGGCAGGCCGGCGTCGGGCACCGGGCGGGCGGTGTCGTTGCGGGCGACCAGCAGCTCGTGCCGCTCCTCGGCGGTGAGGACCTCGATCCGGCTCAGCGGCCGCTCCGGCTCCGCGGCGGCCGTCGCGAGCAACCGCAGCCAGCGGGCGACCAGCGCCTCCGCCGTGGCCCGGTCGAACAGGTCGGTGGCGTACTCGACGTGGCCGATGATGCCTTCGGGGGCCCCGCCGGTCCCGCCGCGCTCCACCAGGTGGAACGAGAGGTCGAACATCGCGGTGGGCGACTGCACCAGCATGATCTCGGAGGACAGACCGGGCAGTTCGAAGGCGGAGCGCGGCGCGTTCTGCAGGGCGAGCAGCGTCTGGAACAACGGCTGACGGGTGAGCGACCGGGCCGGGTTGAGGGCCTCGACCAGGTACTCGAACGGCAGCTCCTGGTTGGCGTACGCGGCCAGCGCGGTGTCCCGGACCCGGGCCAGCAGCTCGGCGAAGGTCGGGTCCCCCGAGGTGTCGGCGCGCAGCACCAGCGTGTTGACGAAGAACCCGACGAGCTCGTCCAGCGCCTGGTCCGTACGACCCGCGATCAGACTGCCGATGGGGATGTCCTCACCGGCGCCCAGCTTGGTGAGCAGGGCGGAGAGTCCGGCCTGGAGCACCATGAACACGCTGGCGCCGCGCTCCCGGCCGAGGCGGACGAGGGCCTCGTGCAGTTCGGCGTCCAGTTCGACGTCAAGGTGCCCGCCCCGGCTGGAAATGGCCGTGGGGCGGGGCCGGTCGGCGGGCAGCGGGATCTGTTCCGGCAGGTCGGCCAACTGCTCGGTCCAGTAGTCCGCCTGGCGGGCGAACAGGCTCTCCGGGTCGGTCCGGTCGCCGAGCAGCCGGTCGTGCCACAGGGTGTAGTCGGCGTACTGCACCGGCAGGTCCGCCCACTGCGGTTCCCCGCCCCGCAGGCGCGCCGTGTACGCGGTGGACAGGTCGGCCGACATCAGGCCCAGTGACCAGGCGTCGCCCGCGATGTGGTGGATCACCACCAGCAGCACGTACTCGTCCGGCGCCAACCGGAACACCTCGGCGCGCACGGGCGGTTCGGCGGCCAGGTCGAATCCGCGCCCGACGGCCTCGGCCAGCGCCTCGGGCAAACCCTTCTCGTCGGTGCTCGTGACGGCCAGCCGCGGCCGGGCCGCCTCGGCGTCCAGGACGTGCTGGTACGGCACTCCGTCGTCCTGGGGGAAGACCGTGCGCAGGCTCTCGTGCCGGGCGACGACGTCTCCGAGCGCCGTCCGCATCGCCTCCCGGTCCAGGTCGCCGGTCAGCCGCCAGGCCAGCGGGATGTGGTACATCGCGCCGGCGCCCTCCAGCTGGTCGACGAACCACAGTCGCTGCTGCGCGTACGACAACGGAACGCGCTCGGGCCGCTGCACGGGGCCCAGCGCGAGCCGCGCCCGGTCGGCCCCGGCCAGTCCGGCGGCCAGCCCAGCCACCGTCGGGGTCTCGAACAGGCTGCGCAGCTCCAGTTCCACGCCCAGGGTCGCCCGCACCCGGGCCACCAGCCGGGTGGCGAGCAGGGAGTGCCCGCCGAGGTCGAAGAAGTCGTCGTCGGCGCCGACCCCCGGCACGCCCAGCACCTCGCCGAACAGCCCGGCGAGGACGTGCTCCTGCGGGGTGCGCGGCGCGCGTCCGGCCGGTGCCCCGGTGATGTCGGGCTCGGGCAGGGCGCGCCGGTCGAGCTTGCCGTTGACGGTCAGCGGCAGGGCGTCGAGGGCCATGAACGCGGCCGGCACCATGTGGTCCGGCAGCCGCTCGCGCAGGTGGGCGCGGAGCGCGTCGGGCTCGGCGGCCGCCCCGGCGGCGGGCACCAGGTAGGCGACCAGGCGCGTGTCGTCCGCCCGGTCCTGCCGGGCGATCACCGCCACCTGGCGGACCTGCGGGTGCTCCGCCAGAGCCGCCTCGATCTCACCGAGCTCGATCCGGAAGCCTCGTACCTTCACCTGGTCGTCCGCCCGGCCCGCGTACTCCAGCATCCCGTCCGCGCGTCGCCGCACGAGGTCGCCGCTGCGGTACATCCGCGAGCCGGCCGGCCCGTACGGGTCGGCGACGAACCGCCCGGCGGTCAGACCCGGACGATCGAGGTAGCCGCGCGCGAGCCCGGCACCGGCCACGTACAGCTCGCCGACCACCCCGGGGGGCACCGGCTGCAGGTACGTGTCGAGCACGTGGGCGCGCAGATCGGGGAGGGCGGTGCCGATGACGCTCGCCGGGTCGGCGGTGTGCGTGCGGTCCAGCTCCAGGTGGGTGACGTGCACGGTGGTCTCGGTGATGCCGTACATGTTGACCAGCAGCGGGGCGTCCGGGTGGCGCTCGTACCAGCCGGCCAGTCGGGCGGGCTCCAGCGCCTCGCCGCCGAAAACCACCGTGCGCAGCGCGGACAGCTCGCTTCCGGGGGCGTCCTCGTCCGCCTGCACCAGCTGGTGGAACGCGGACGGCGTCTGGTTGAGCACCGTCACCCGTTCGTCGGCCAGCAGACGCAGGAACCGCTCGGGCGAGCGGCTGACCTCGAACGGCACCACGACCAGTCGTCCGCCGTGCAGCAGCGGCCCCCAGATCTCCCACACCGAGAAGTCGAAGGCGTAGGAGTGGAACAGCGTCCACACGTCCTCGGCGGAGAAGTCGAACAGCTTCCGGGTGGTGTCGAACAGCCGCACCACGTTCCGGTGCGGGACCACCACGCCCTTGGGCTTCCCGGTGGAACCGGAGGTGTAGATGACGTAGGCGGCGCTCTCGGCCGCGACGTCCACACCAGGGTCGGTGTCCGGCAGCCCGTCCAGCCCGGGGTCGGCGTCGAGGACGAGCCGGTCGAAACCGTCCGCGCCCGGCAGGTCGCCGGTGCGGCTGTCCGTCAGGAGCACTGCGGGCCGGGCGTCGTCGAGCAGGTGTGCGATCCGGGCGGCCGGGTAGTCCGGGTCGACCGGCAGGTACGCGGCGCCGGTCTTGAGCACCGCGAGAACGGCCACCACCAGCTCGGCCGAGCGCGGCAGCGCCAGCGCCACCAGCCGCTCCGGTCCCACCCCGCGGCCGATCAGCGCGTGCGCGAGGCGGTTGGCCCGGGCGTTCAACTCCCCGTACGTCAGCCGGGCATCGCCGCACACCACCGCGACCGCCTCCGGCCGCTCCCGCGTCCGGGCCTCGAACAGCGCGGGCAGGCCGGTGGAGACGGTCGCCTCGGTGGCGACCGGCCTCGGCAGCAGGGCGCACCGCTCCTCGACGGAGAGCAGGTCGAGACGGCTGAGGCGCCGCTGCGGGTCGGCGACCGCCGCTGAGAGCAGTCGTACCCACCGGGCGATCATCGCCTCGACGGTCGCCCGGTCGTACAGGTCGCAGGCGTATTCGACGAATCCGTCGATCCCCTCCGGGGTGCCGTCCTCGGCGTGCCGCTCGGACATCGAGAAGATCAGGTCGAGCTTGGAGGTGGTGGTGGTCAGCTTGACCTCGCCGGTCTCCAGCCCTGGCGGGGTGAAGTCGGCCCGCGGAGCGTTCTGCAGCACCAGCATGACCTGGAACAGCGGGTGGTGCGACAGCGACCGGGCCGGGTTGAGGGCCTCGACCAGGTACTCGAACGGCAGCTCCTGGTTGGCGTAGCCGGCCAGCGCGGTGTCCCGGACCCGGCCGAGCAGCTCGGCGAAGGTCGGGTCCCCCGAGGTGTCGGTCCGCAGCACCAGCGTGTTGACGAAGAACCCGACGAGCTCGTCCAGCGCCTGGTCCGTACGGCCCGCGATCAGACTGCCGACCGGAATGTCCTCGCCCCCGCCCAGCTTGGTGAGCAGGGCGGAGAGTCCCGCCTGGAGCACCATGAACAGACTGGTGCCGTGCGCGCGGGCGAGCTCGCGCAGGCCGCGGTGCAGGTCCGCGTCCAGCCCGGTCCTCACGAAGTCGCCCCGGTGCGAGGCCACCGCGGGCCGGGGCCGGTCGGTGGGCAGCTGGATCCGCTCCGGCAGGCCGGCCAGCTGCCCGGTCCAGTAGTCCGCCTGCCGGGCGAACAGGCTGTCCCGGTCGGCGGCGTCGCCCAGCAGCTCGTGCTGCCACAGGGTGTAGTCCGCGTACTGGACCGCCGGCGCCTCCCACGACGGCTCCTCACCACGGCGGCGTGCCGCGTAGGCGGCGGTCAGGTTCTGGGCCAGCGGGCCGAGCGACCAGCCGTCGCCCGCGATGTGGTGCACCACCAGCAGCAGGACGTGCTCGTCCTCACCGAGCTCGAACAGCTCGGCGTACAGCGGCAGATCGGTCTCCAGGTCGAACCGGCAGGCCAGCGCCGCGGCCAGGACGCCGTCCAGCTCCGCCTCCGTCGTCCGGCTCAGGTGCAGCCGCGGGCGGGCCGCCACGGCGTCCAGCACCCGCTGGTGCGGCACGCCGTCCACCGCCGGGAAGAGCGTCCGCAGGCTCTCGTGCCGGGCCACCACGTCCGCCAGCGCCGCCGTCAGGGCCTCGCGGTCGAGCGGCCCGGACAGCCGCCACGCCAGTGGGATGTTGTAGTTGGCGCTGGCGCCCTCCAGCTGGTGCAGGAACCACAGCCGGCGCTGGGCGAACGACAGCGGGGTCCTCTCCGGCCGCGGGTACGGCTTCAGGGCGAGCTGGGCCCGGCGGGCGCCCGCGAGGGCGGCGGCCAGCGTCGCCGGGGTCGGGGACTCGAACAGGGTGCGCAGCTCCAGCTCCACGCCCAGGGTCGCGCGGACCCGGGCGGCCAGCCGGGTGGCGAGCAGGGAGTGCCCGCCGAGGTCGAAGAAGCTGTCCTCCACCCCGGCCTCGGCCACCCCGAGGACCTCGGCGAACAGCTCGCAGAGGATCTGCTCCTGCGGGGTGCGCGGCGCGCGGCCGGTGCCCGTCGAGGCGAGTTCCGGCGCGGGCAGCGCCCGGCGGTCGAGCTTCCCGTTGGTGGTCAGCGGCAGCGTGTCCAGTTCCACGAACCCCGAGGGCACCATGTACTCCGGCAGCCGCTCGCGCAGGTACTCGCGCAGCTCGGCCGGGCGCGGGGCGGCGTTCGCGGCGGGCACCAGGTACCCGACCAGCCGGGTGTCGTCGGTGCGGTCCTGCCGGGCGAGCACGGCGACCTGCGCGACGCTCGGGTGCGCGGCCAGCGCCGCCTCGATCTCGCCGAGCTCGATCCGGAAGCCGCGCACCTTCACCTGCTGGTCGGCCCGGCCGACGAACCGCAGGCTGCCCCCCGTGGCCCGGCGCACCACGTCGCCGCTGCGGTACATGCGTGCGCCGGCCGGCCCGAACGGGTCCGCCACGAACCGTCCCGCCGTCAGGCCGGGCCGGTTCAGGTAGCCGCGCGCCAGTCCGGCGCCCGCGACGTACAGTTCGCCGGCCACGCCTGGGGCGACCGGCCGCAGGTGGGCGTCCAGCACGTAGGCGTGCAGGTCCGGGATGGCGGCGCCGACCACGCTGGCCGCCCCCGCGGTCGCGACCGACCGGTCGAGCGCGGCGTAGGTGACGTGCACGGTGGTCTCGGTGATGCCGTACATGTTGACCAGCAGCGGCGCGTCGTCCGGGTGCCGCTCGTACCAGCCCGCCAGCCGGGCGGGCTCCAGCGCCTCGCCGCCGAACACCACCGTGCGCAGGGCGAGTTCACGGCCGGTTTCCGGCGCCTCCTCGTCCGCCTGGATCAACTGGTAGAACGCGGAGGGTGTCTGGTTGAGGACCGTCACCCGCTCGCGGGCGAGGAGTTCCAGGAAGCGCCCGGGCGAGCGGCTGGTCTCGTGATCCACGACCACCAGCCGGCCGCCGTACAGCAGCGGGCCCCACAGTTCCCAGACCGAGAAGTCGAAGGCGTAGGAGTGGAAGAGCGTCCAGACGTCCTCGGCGGAGAACGCGAACAGCTCCCGGGTGGTGCCGAACAGCCGCACCACGTTCCGGTGCGGGACGACCACACCCTTGGGGTTGCCCGTGGACCCGGAGGTGTAGATGACGTACGCCGGGTGGCCTGGGTCCACGGCGACGCCGGGGTCCCTGTCCGGCAGTTCGTCCAGGTCGGCGGTGTCCAGCACGAGCCGGTCCACGAACTCCGCGCCGGGCAGCTCGCCGATCCCGCCGGTCGTCACCATCAGGGCCGGGCGGGCGTCCTGGAGCAGGTAGGCGATCCGGGCCGCGGGGTACTGCGGATCCACCGGCACGTAGGCGGCGCCGGCCTTGAGCACCGCGAGCACCGCCACCACCAGGTCCGCCGAGCGCGGCAGGGCCAGCGCCACCAGCCGCTCCGGCCCCACGCCCCGATCGATCAGGGCGTGTGCCAGCCGGTTCGCCCGGGCGTTCAACTCACCGTAGGTCAGGGCGGCATCGCCGCACACCACCGCGACCGCGTCCGGGTTCGCCCGCACCCGCTCCTCGACGAGCGCGGTGATGGTGCTCTCCGGGGTGCGGTCGGTCGGCTCGGCTCCGGCCGGCAGCAGCGCGCGCAGTTCCTCCGCCGACAGCACGTCGATCCGGCCGATCCTGCGGTCGGGGTCGGCGGCCACGGCCCTGAGCAGCCGCAGCCAGCGCTCGACGAGGCCGGCCGCGGTGGCCCCGTCGAACAGGTCGGTGCTGTACTCCAGCACGCCCGACAGGCCGTCCTCACCGGGCCGTTCGGTCAGGATGAAGGTCAGGTCGCACTTGGCCGTCCCGGTGCCGACCAGGTCGCTGGTCACCCTGAGCCTCGGCAGGTCGAAGGTGCCCGTCGGCGCGTTCTGCAGCGCGAGCATGGTCTGGAACAGCGGGTGGTGCGCCAGCGACCGGGCCGGGTTCAGCTCCTCCACCAGGTGCTCGAACGGCACGTCCTGGTGCGCGTACGCGGCCAGCGCGCCGGCCCGTACCCGGCCCAGCAGTTCGGTGAACGACGGGTCGCCGGACAGGTCGGTGCGCAGCACCAGGGTGTTGACGAAGAAGCCGACCAGGTCGTCCAGGGCCTCGTCGGTGCGTCCGGCGATCGGCGTCCCGATCGGGACGTCGGTGCCGGCGCCGAGCTTGCCGAGCAGGGCGGCCAGGGCGGCCTGGAGCACCATGAAGAGGCTGGCGCCGCCGTCCCGGGCGAGCGCGCGCAGGCCCTGGTGCAGTTCGGCGTCGATCCGGAGCGGCAGTTGCGCGCCCCGGAAGGACATCGCGGCCGGCCTGGGCCGGTCGAAGGGCAGCTCGGTCTGCTCCGGCAGTCCCGCGAGCCGGTCCGACCAGTAGGCGAGCTGCTGCCTCTGGAGGCTGTCCGGGTCGGTCTCCGCACCGAGCAGTTCACGCTGCCAGAGGGTGTAGTCGGCGTACTGGACGGGCAGTCGGGTCCACTCCGGCCTCCCGCCCGCCGCCCGTGCCGCGTACGCGGCGGCCAGGTCGCGCGCGAGCGGGCCCATCGACCAACCGTCGCCCGCGATGTGGTGCACCACCAGCAGCAGGGTGTGCTCGTCCTCGCCGAGCTCGAACAGCTCGGCCCGCAGCGGCGGTTCGGCCGCCAGGTCGAAGCCGTTCCGGGCCGACTCGGCCAGTCGCTCCGGCAGTTCGCCCGGTCCGACCGGGGTCACGCGCAGCCGGGGCCGGGCCGCGTCGATGTCCAGCACCCGCTGGCACGGCTCGCCGTCGACCACCGGGAAGACGGTGCGCAGGCTCTCGTGCCGCTCCACGACGTCCGCCAGCGCTGCCTCCAGGGCCCGTCGGTCGAGGTCTCCCGAGAGCCGCAGGGCCAGTGGCACGTTGTAGGTGGCGCTCGGCCCCTCCATGCTGTGCAGGAACCACAGTCGGCGCTGGGCGAAGGACAGCGGCACCGTCTCGGGCCGCTCGCGCCGCGCCGGCGCGGGCCGCGCCCGGCCTGCGACGTCCACGGCCGCCGCCAGGCCCGCGACGGTCGGCGCGTCGAACAGGTCGGCCAGGGCCAGCTCCACGCCGAGCACCGAGCGGGCCTTGGCGATCAGTCGGGTGGCCAGCAGTGAGTGCCCGCCGAGGTCGAAGAAGCTGTCGTCCGCTGCGACCTCGGGCACGCCGAGGACGTCGGCGAAGAGTCCGGCGAGCACCTGCTCGGCCGCGGTGCGCGGGGCCCGCCCGGTGCCGGCCGGCACCGGGCCGGGGGCCGGAAGCGCCTGGCGGTCGAGCTTTCCGGTGGGCGTCAGCGGGAGCCGGTCCAGCAGCACGAACGCGCCGGGCACC
>NZ_JBHVFE010000278.1:0-11871 GCF_042801945.1 Kitasatospora sp. NPDC057542 | reverse complement strand
GTGAGTCAGGCGACCCAGGAACCTCCCTCCGAGTTCCTCCCGACTGCGTCGGGGATACAACGAAGCGCCTCACGGCGCACCTCACATGTCCCAGTCTCCAGGTGTCCAGCCCCAGGGTGGAATTTCAGTCCTTGCCACCACCCGTCGTTCGGACCGGCTCGACGACCTCGAGCGCCGAGGCATCGACCACCCGCTCCTGGACACCGGCGAAATCTCCGACGCCGTACGGAAGTTATACCCGCAGGGCGTCGACGCCGCCCTGGAACTCGTCGGCACCCCCACCCTGCCCGACACCCCGCGCAGTACAACCGGCCCGGACTTCACCTCCTACCGGCGATCGTAGGCAGGCCTGCCCGCCTACGATCGCCGCCGAGCGTCGAACGGCACCAGACACCTGGAGCAGGCCGCAGTCGGTGGGCCCGCCGGCCAGGTCGGGCACGTCCCGCCGGTACAGCTGCGCGACAGCTGTCATGGGGATTGGGTCGGTGCTCGCCAGCCATGGGGCATGCCGTCCAGCGAAGCCAGAACCTCCCGCTCGGGGTCCGTCAGCCCGAGGTCGATTCCGTCCTCGAGAGTGCGCCCCAGGCCTTGGTCAGAATCTGCCGCCGGAGCCGGACCTCCTCCATCCGCTTACCCGTGCTCTGCTTGCGCGGGTGCGTACACACGGGCCACGGCTCGTCGGCCGGCCAGAGCATCGGTCCGCCCGCGGAGCTGTCTCGCATGCAGGGGGTTCTGAGTCGAGGTGCTCACGTCCGGGTACCGCCGTCATGAAGTTGCTGCTGATTAGCCACGAGACCCGGCTTGGAGGCCATTGTCATTTGGCTATTCAGTTATCGCTCGAAGTCGAACACTGCGGTGACGGGTGCGTGGTCGGACCAGCGCTCGGCGTGGGAGGCGGCGCGTTCGACGTAGGCTTCAACGCACCTGTCGGCGAGGCTTTTTTGACAAACAATTAGGTCTACTCTCCAGCGGATGGACGCCTTTTCTAAAAGAGTCCACCTGTTCGAGAACAGTCTGTTCGAGGGTGCCCGCTGGCCTGGGTGGTAGGGGGCCTCCTGTGGGCATCATGACGGCTTCGGCGCCGGTTCGGGCAGTGGGGGGGGTTCGCGTGTCTCGGACACGCACGGGGACGAGGGGAAGGTCTCGCACCTGGTGCAGGCGGCCCTGGTCTCGGCCGCCCACAAGCACCTACGCAAGACGGACCGCTGGGCCGGCGGGCGGCCACCGAACGGGTACCGGATCACCGACCGCCATGGCGGGCGCGAGCGCGTTCCTCGCGATCATCATCGTCCGCCTACGCCGGCGGGCCCAGTCCCGGTCCCGCAACGACGAACTGGTGACCGTGCTGAGCGCCGTCACCCTCGGGGTCCTGATCGCCGCCACCCCGCTGGGCCGGAGCATCCACCAGTGCTGGTGGGTGAAATAGGCTGGTCAGCGGGGGTGGTGACGAGGCAGGGCTCCTCGTCGCTGGTGCGATGGTTCCACTCATCACACCAGCGACCGAAGGGGCCACAGCAGCCAATTTTGTGCGCACAAAGGAAAATTCGACGGCGCTGCCAGACGAGCATTGTTCACGCGAACCCGTAACTTCTTCACGTAAGGGGCCTGTCTGCAATTGGCAGCCCACAAGCTGCATCAAGGGAGTGAGTCATGAGTACTCAGGTGAAGGCATTCGGGTTTGGCATGCCATGGGAATCGTTGTACGGATACAGTCAGGCCACTCAGGTCGGTGACACGGTTTATGTGTCGGGGCAGCTGTCTCATGACCATCACGGCAATTTCGTGGGTGCCGACGACTTCGAACTGCAGGTCCGTACCACGCTGGAGAATCTGGACCTGGTACTGAGGCAGTTCGGGGCCGAGCGTAGCCAGATAGTAGAGACCACGGTTCTGGTGAGGAACCTGCGCGAGAACTTCGACACGACAGCACGCCTCCACGCCGAGTACTTCGGGGAGCACCGGCCCGCCAGCACGGTCATGGGCGTATCCGACTTGGCGCTGCCGGACCAACTCGTCGAGATCGGCGCGCTCGTTCGTCTCGATGTGAAGCCATAGGTGAGGAGTCCGGCTCGATTCATTGCATGGCCGAGCCGGACATCCGGGACTCCAGCGAGTACGGACGCGTCACCGCGCCCGGGGAGACGGCTGTGCGCGGGGCCCGGATCACCGTCTGCGTGGGCAATTCGGCTCACTTGCTCTGGTCTGCGCGGACGATCCGGGCGCCTTCCTGGGAACCGGCAAGGCCCAGAGCCGAGGGCGGACTGGACGGCGCGGACCTTGCGAAGGTCAACCGGGCGCTGACCGAGCTCGGTTATGTGCTGTCTGTCAGCGGACGTGGCAGACTGGCTCTGGCGCGATTTCCGTGAATGCCGCCGCGGATTCTGATGATTGTCGATCATGATGGGTGTCTGTCGCTGACCTCCTGGCCGTCCTGTTCTCCTGGCAAACCGCCTGGAAAGGGGGCTGCCAGTCGCTCCAAGCAGGTGCGTGGCCGGGCGGTGGCCAGTAATCTGCGTAGCCCGGGTATGGCCACTGTCGGCCGATCCATTCGCATTCCGGTATCGGCCCCTCCCAGTCGTCGGGGCACCGGTCCTCCCACCCCCGGCCTACCGTCACCGGTCTGGTCATCACCTTGCCCTCGACCTCCTGCACCCTCAGGACCAGGCCGATGCGGGCGGCCCCGGGGTTGCCCCGCGGACCGTAGGACACATCGAGGACTTCGCAGTCGGGGGCGTGCAGCAGGAACCGCTCCAGATCGGTCGGCACGCACGCTGTCAGCTCCCGTCCCCAGAGCATGACCTGGGGCCCGCGCGCTGCATCAACCGCGACGCAGAACAATCGATCGCCGATGAAGTAGCCATGCACAGCAGGCTTCGCACGCTCCGCCCCGAACGCCACCCCCACGGTGTCCGGCTCCGACGGTCCGGCCTGGAACCGGCACAGCTCACTCATACCCGGAAGCACTGCCGCGGCCTCGGTGATCAGCATGCCGAACCGGAGCGGCCCCACGCCGTCCAGCGGAATCAGCTCCCAAGCCGCCCGCGGTCCTACGGCATTCCGGCGCCCCGCCACCTCCCCCATACCCCCACTCCGATCCAACGGTTCCCAGCACCCGGGTCCACCCGCCACAACCCAGCGGTGCGGGGAGAACCTCGCGTCATCGACAAACGACTATCCGCCCTACGGCTGCCCCGGTGCGGGGAGGACGCCGTGCAGCATCGGCTGACCCCCGCGCCCGAGGGGACGACAGCGCCTGGTTGTTCAACCAGTCCCCGAGTTGTCGGTCCCGCACGCGCGGGGACCGTCCCGAGCTGGTCGCTCGTCCGCTCGGCGAGGGACCTGTCGGCTTGGCGGTGATGCTGGGACTTCTAGAAAACAGGTCGATTCTTCATTGCCCCGCCGAGTTGGTCGGACGCTTGCGGTTCACGTGCGTCGACGTGAGCTGCCCTGGGCTGGCTTCATGGGGTGAGCCCAGGGCCCGAAGATCTGCTGGTCGTCAACTGTAGGAAATTGACGGCTAGTTAAGGTTGAAGTCGAACTCGGAGGTGACCGGCGCGTGGTCGCTCCAGCGCTCCGCGTGGGAGGCTGCGCGTTCGACGTAGGCCTTGACGCAGGTGTCCGCTAGCCCCTGACTGGCCGTCAGAAGGTCGATGCGCCGGCGGAACGACGCCTTTTGTAAAAGGTCCACCCGTTCGAGTGCAGCTTGTTCGAGGGTGCCCGCCGGCCTGGGTGGTAGGGGGCCTCCTGTGGGCATCATGACGGCTTCGGCGCCGGTTCGGGCAGTGGGGGGTTCGCGTGTCTCGGACACGCACGGGGACGAGGGGAAGGTCTCGCACCTGGTGCGGGCGGAGTCGGCGATCCGGCACGCGCTGCCGAAGGAGTGGGAGATCGTCGGGTCTTTCGAGGATCTGGACGTCTCCGCGTAGGTCACTCCGTGGAAGCGCCTGGACCTGGGTCCGTGGCTGACCGAGCGGCAGGGCGAGTGGGACGCGTTGGACCGGGCGTTTCGCTCGGCGAAGGACTGCGCGGACGTGGCGCACTGGGCGGAGGAGAACCACAAGGTCCTGGTGTTCACCGATGATGGGATCACCCTGCACTACCGGGAGGGGCGGGAGTCGTCGTTCGGGAACGAGCCGGCGAAGGTGTTCCTGATGCTGGCGTCGATTTTCGTGGAGATGGAGCTCAAGCGGATCAAGGCCCGCGTCACGGCGGCGCACAAGCACCTGCGTAAGACGGACCGCTGGGCGGGCGGGCAGCCGCCGTACGGGTACCGGGTCGTGGACCGTCCCGGCGGCGGGCGGACACTGGAGCCGGACCCGGTGACCTCGGAGACGGTCCGGTACATGGGCAAGCTCCTGCTGGAGGGGCAGAGCCAGTGGATGATCGCCGCGGCCCTGGAGGCCGCCGGTTTCGACACCCCGTCGATGCACGCGTACAAGAACCAGGGCGAGTCGTACTCGAGCAAGCGTAAGACCGCGCCGTCGAACCACTGGAACCCGACCAGCGTGGGCAAGATCCTGCGCTCGCCGGCGACGATGGGCCTAAAGCTGACCGGCCGCTCCGTGAAGACGCGCAAGATCGCCCGCGACGCCAAGCGCCTGCCGATCCGCATGGCCAAGCCCCTGTTCACGGAGGAGGAGTGGGCCGCGGTCCAGGCGGCGATGGACGAGCGCACGATCACGAAGGAGTGCTCGAACGGCGCCTCGCCCTGGCTCGGCGTTGCGCACTGTGACCGCTGCGGTGACCGGTTCTACCGGCAGGTGAACCTCGCCAAGAACGGCAAGATCTACGAGTACTACCGGTGCGCGGAGACAGCCGGCAAACCCGCCTGCAAGGGCCAGTCCATCAAGGGCGAGCGCGTCACCGCCGCGATCACCGCCCTGGTGGAACGCCTGGCCGACCTGGCGATGACGGCGCCGGTGCTGGACGAGGAGCATGTGTGGGACCGCATGTGATCAACGATCGCTTCCTGCTGGTGGGAGACAGCGCGCGCAGCGGCGGTCTGTCGAAGGTGCGCAAGGCCGTCGACACGGCAAATAGCGACAGTGACAGGAAGTTCGCGGCGATCAAGTTACTCAAGCGGCGCGACGACGAAATCATCAAGGTCTTCCTGGAACCGGAGACCGCCGCACTCAAAGCTGTCGAGCACCCTCATATCGTGCGGATGCTGGAGTCGGGCTGGGACCCGGTTCTGGAGCGGTACTACATCGCCCTGGAGTGGGTGGAGCGCAGCCTGAAGGAAGATCTACAGGCTCGTCGGCCCGTCGGCTGGGACGCCTACTTCGAGAAGATCGTGGCACCACCTTGCAACAGTCAGCGATGATCAAGGAGCGGCACAGGATCGGGCCCACCGGCCGGGACCGCGCGGCGAAGCCCCGGACGGGCATCGCTCCGGGTGAGAGGTTCGCCTGTTCGGCTCAGCGAGGATGACGGCCAGGAGACGGCGCCCGGAGACCTTCCTACCGTTGGACCCCGGGAGGCTGCATCCCCGCGGAGCCCGGCCGAGGACCTCTCGCCCGTCGGCCACCGCTCACGCCGAACCCGGCAGTCGCCTTCCACCGTGACCACGCAGGGTCCGGGTCGAAGGAGATGAAGGACATGAACACCACGCGCACCGCTCGCACGCCCGCGACACCCGCACTGAACGGGTGCCGGACATCACGCCGCCGCCTTCGGGCACGGATCGGGCTCGCCGCGACCGCCACGGCCCTGTCGCTGCTGCCGATCGCCCCGTCCACCGCCAGCGCGGCACCCCACCTCCCGCTCACACAGATCGTGCGGGAGGCCAAGGTGAAGGCGCAGCAGGAGCACCCCGGCTCGCAGTTCTACGACGCGGACGCCGTCCTGCTGACACCCACGACCAACCCCAATGACGTCCAGGCCTGGTGGATCCGCTTCCGGGCCAAGGACTCGGAGCCGTCCTTCGAGTACAAGTACTCGACCACCGGTCAGTACCAGAGCACGCAGCGGTGGAGCGTCCCGATCGGGATCCAGGCCATCTCCCCGTTCACCATGACGGAGGTCCAGGCCCACGATCTGGCCGTCAAGGCCGGGCACACCGGCGCGTTCAAGCCCCTGTACCTCAATGAGCCCGTCGTGCAGAACCCGCATCCCACCTACTACTTCTGCATTCCCAGCGAGGGCAGGACGGTGGCGGTGGACACCGTGACGGGCCACGTCACCACGCCGTGGTCGTGCTAGTGACCACGGTGTGAGCCCTGTTCGGTGGCCGTCACCCAGCGGGGGTGACGGCCATCGGCGGCTGGCGACCCTTGCCGTCCGCCCGCTCGGTGCCGCCGACCGGGCGGGCGATAAGGGTCGCCGGCCTGGAGCGCGAAGGGCCGCCGCCGGTCAGCCAAGCCCGGGTACGAGCGGGGGCCGTGCTGGTTCGGCCGGTCGCCGCGGATCCGCGCTGGCCGTTGCGGCCAGCATGCTCTGTGTCGCCGGCATCGCCCCGGTGGCGCTGTCCGGGACCGCCCACGCGCAGGGCACCTGCACGGTCTCGGGCCCCACCACCATCTGGGGTACCGGCCGTCGGCAGAGCAGCAACTACCTGCGCGTGTATCTGGCGCGGCTACGCCGCAAGCTGGAGCCGGACCCCTCGCATCCCCCGGTATCTGATTACGGTGCCGGGGATGGGCTACCGCTTCGACCCCTGATCCCGGTCATGGACGAGGCCCCGACCCCCGGAATCCTCCGTACCGGGTCGGGGCCTCTCCCGCGTGCTGCGGATCAGGCGGCGACGAGCCGTCCGCGCTTGAGCTGGAGGATCTGGTCGCAGGCGGCGGCGACCTCGCGGGAGTGGGTGACGAGGATGACGCACTTGCCTTCGTCGTGGGCGAGGCGGCGGAAGACGCCGACGATGGACTCGGCGGTGTCGTGGTCGAGGGCGCCAGTGGGCTCGTCCGCGAAGAGGATGTCCACCTCGCAGGCCAGGGCCCGGGCGATGGCGACGCGCTGCTGCTGGCCGCCGGAGAGCTGGAGCGTGCGCCGGTTGTGCTCGGTCTTCTCCACACCGAGGAGTTCGAGGAGTTCGACAGCGCGCCGCTTCCGGGCCCGGGAACCGGCCTTGACCCCGGTGATCTCCATGGCGGAGGTGATGTTCTGCACCGCGGTCATGTAGGTGATGAGGTTGAGGGACTGGAAGACGGTCGCGGCGTGCCGGTTGCGGTAGCGGCCCAGCCCGATCTCGGCGATGTCGCGGCCCTTGAAGCGGACCGTGCCGGAGGTGGGCGAGTCGAGCCCCGAGGCGAGGGAGAGGAGGGTGGTCTTGCCGGAGCCGGATGGGCCGACGATCGCGTACATCCGGCCGGCCTCGAAGCGCTGGTGGACGTCCTTGAGGATGGTCCGCTTGTGGTTCTTGGCCGGGACTGTGCGGGCCACACCGGACACTTCGAGGACCGCGGGCTCGTGCCCGGCAGCGGAGTCGGCGGCGTCGGTGAGGTGGGTGCTCATGGCGGGTCAGTCGCCCTTCGTGAGGATGTCGCGGGGACTCATGCGCATCACGCGGATGCCGGGCAGGACGGTGGCGATCGCGGCGATGCCGAGCCCGAGGACGCCGACCTGGGCGATGTCGGACGGACCGACCTTCACTTCCAGGGAGTCGATCGGATCGACCTGCGGTCCGTCGTCCTTGGTGCCGCCGCCGATGCTGCTGTAGTCCTGCTCGGGGGTCCTCTTACCCGCGTCGTCCTTCGCGGAGGAGACCTCGCCGGCCAGCAGGCCGTCGCCGATGGGCTGGGCGAGTGCCTGGGAGGCGGCCGAGGCGATGCCGATGGCGATCAGCGCGCAGGCGAAGATCTCCACGAGGTGCTGGCCGAGCAGCAGCGGCTTCTTCTCGCCGAGCGCGAGGAGGATGCCGAGCTCCTTGCGGCGTTCGCGCAGCGCCGAGGCGATGATGAGGGCGAGGATCGCGGTGCCCGCGAGGGCGACGAGCCAGACGGTGAGGCTGGCGAAGCCCGCGGTGCGGGTGATGGGGCCGACGAGGGCCTGGTACTGCTTGTCGTTGACGGTCAGGGGGAAGATCTTGGGGTCCACGCCGGCGGCCGCGGCGTCCTTCTTCAGCCGGTCGAGATCGTCGGGGTTCTTCAGGCTGAAGGTGGCCGACTTGAGGATGCCGTCGCTGCCGTCCTTGCCCAACAGGAGCGAGCTGCCGAGCGGGGTGGTGTAGATCTTGTTGGCGGGGTCCATCATCGCGGGAACGTAGGCACCGGTGTCGGCGGTGCTGTTCTTGTAGATGCCGACGACCTTGAAGGAGAGGTCGGCGTCGCTGCGCTGCTTGCCGTCCATGGGGATCTCGCCCACCTTGAGCTTGACGACGTCCCCGACCTTGATCTTGTTGTCGTCGGCGACGCGTTCCTCGATGACGATCTCGTCCTTGGCGCTGGTGGGGGTGATGCCCCGGCCCGAGATGATTTTCGAGTCGCCGTTGCGGAAGTCCTTCTCCTGGTTCAGGTCGAGAATTCCGGAAGCCGAGAAGAAGTCCGTTCCCTCGGCGTTCTGGCCGGGCGGCGTCGGAACCGGCTGGTGCAGGCTCAGCCCGGTGCCGGGGCGCCCGACGCTCCCCACGGCGTAGTTGCAGTCGGTCACCGCGGAGGACGCGCAGATCTTGTCGACGAGGCTGCTGCGCAGCTCGCCCTTCGAACCGATCGTGCTGGGCCGTCCGCCACCGCCGGCGTTGGTTCCGCCTGAGTTGATGAGCGCGTTGATGTCGAGCTGCATCGTGGCGACGACCCCGACCTTCCTCTTCGCATCATCGGCCGCGCGCGCCGCGGCAGACTGGATGAGGAATCCGGAGAGCACGAGCGTGCAGATGACGGTGAAAAGGCCGATCAGCATGGCGGTTTTCCCGAGCTGGCCGGTCAGCCGCCACCAGGCCCGTTTGAATAGATTCATGGCAACGACGCTATCGGCCAGCGCATTTCACCCGTATGTGATGCCCGACGGCCCGGCACCGAGGCCTCACATACCGCTCACACGCCCGGTACGGTACAAATGGAAGTGTCCCGTAATTCCGTGGGTCGATATTCCGACCCGCCTTCGGGCTCTCATCGAATTCTCACCCGAAGGGACGTCTCCGCCGTGCGGGTACTGATCGTCGAGGACGAGGCACCGCTCGCCCGCCTGCTCCAGATGCGCCTCGGCCGCGAGGGCATCGCCGCCGACATCGCACCCGACGGCGGCGCGGCGCTGGAGCGGGTACGGATCCACGACTACGACGTGGTCGTACTGGACCGGGACCTGCCCGTGGTCCACGGGGACGAGGTGTGCCGCCGGATCACCGGGATGGGCCTGGGCGCACGGATCCTGATGCTGACCGCGGCCGGGACACTGGACGACAAGGTCGCCGGCTTCGGCCTGGGGGCGGACGACTACCTCCCCAAACCCTTCGACCTGCCCGAGCTGATCGTCCGGCTCCGCGCCCTGCACCGCAGGAGCGGCACCACGTACGCCCCCGTGCTGGAGCAGGCCGGCATCAGCCTGGACACCCACCGCCGACAGGTGACCCGCGACGGTACGGAGATCCGGCTCACCCCGAAGGAGATCGCGGTCCTCGAACTGCTCATGCGTGCCGACGGCGGAGTCGTCAGCAGCGCGGACCTGCTGGACAAAGCCTGGGACGGACAGACCGACCAGGGCGGCAACGTGGTCCGGCTCGTGGTGCACACCCTGCGCCGCAAACTCGGGGACCCGAAGATCGTGCAGACCGTCATCGGGACGGGCTACCGCCTGGGCGCGGCGTGAGCCGCGGGCGCCGCCCGCTCGGCCTGCACCGCCTCACTCGCCCCCTCAGCCTGCGCAGCCGGCTGACCTTCGGGTTCGCCGTCGCACTGGCCGCGAGCGCCCTGTTGATGCTGACCGTCGTCTACGTCGGCATCCGCTGGCTGCCGACCTACGACCTGACCACGGCGGTCACCGTACCGCCCGGCACCAGCTCCACCCCGGCCCACCCCTACCCGCCCGCCGACGGAAACCCCATGCCACCGGGGTCCGACGAGATCGGGACCCGGGCCCCGTCCCCCGGCGAGCGGATCCAGGGCCCTCATTCCACGATCCGCACCAAAGAGGACGTCTGGAACACCGTCCTCGCCGTCTCCACCGCGGGCGTGCTCATCGTCGCCACCGCGGGCCTGCTAGCCGGCCGCAGGATCGCAGGCAGGCTGCTGGCCCCGCTGAGCGAACTCAACCGGGCCGCGACGAGCGCCGCCGAAGGCGACCTCTCCCACCGCATCAACGCCTCCGGGCCCGACGACGAACTGCGCCGCCTCGCCGACACCTTCGACGTCACGCTCGCCCGCCTGGAGGAGTCCTTCTCCTCGCACCGGCGGTTTGCCGCCAACGCCGCCCACGAGCTGCTCACCCCCCTGTCCACGACGAAGACCGCCCTGACCATGCTGGGAGACCGTCCGGACCGTGAGGAGTTCGCCGAGATCCTGCCCATGCTCGGTGAGGCGAACGAGCGCAACATCAGGGTCGTCAAGGAACTCCTGAACCTGGCCGCGGCCGAACACCTCACCTTCGACCCCGAGCCCGTCGACCTCGCGGCCCTCGCGGAAGAAGCCGTGACCGCGGCGACCGCCGCGGGCGCCGGGCAGTCCGCGCACGGACCGGAGTTCGTCCTCACCGCGGACGCCCCCGACTGCCTGGTACGGGGCAATTCCGTGCTGCTGGGCCGGCTGGTCGGCAACCTCGTCGACAACGCGGTCAAGCACAACACCGGCGAACTGGGGGCCCGGGTCACCGTGGACGTCGCCACCGAGTCCCGGTCCACCGCCCCGGACGACGGACCCGGCGCGGTGCACCTCACCGTCACGAACACCGGGCCCGTCGTCGACCCGGCCGTCGTCGACCGCCTCTTCGAACCGTTCTACCGGGCCCGGCCCCGCCTCGACAGCGCCCACGGACACGGACTCGGCCTCGCCCTGGTCCAGGTCGTCGCCCGGGCCCACGGCGGCACCGTCCACGCCACCGCGCTCCCGGCGGGCGGCCTCGCCGTCCACGCCAGGCTTCCCGCGGCGGCGCCTTCGCCGTACGAATCGGCTTGATCCGCAGAGGGCCGCTGCACTCCTACTGCTCACAACCGGGTGCGCCGTATCCGGCACGGGACCGGAAGCCGTTGGCAGTCGGCCCTCCGAGGTCACGGCCCACCCCCGCCTCTACGGGGTCACCCCGGACTGCCGGCTGCGGGCCCGCCCCGCCCCAGAATCGAGACGGACAACAGCAAGAAGCCGCAGCCCGGTTCGCTGTCGCAGCTCACAGCCTTCACGCTGGGACGGCTCCTGGACGGCCCCGACGAAGTGGACAGGGGCAACATGCTCCACACGGAGCTGCCTGAACCGGCCGGCCGCAACCGCGGGCGGCGGTCACCGTCACCACCTCCGGTGCCGGCCTCACGGTCGCCCTGCCGCTGGACGTCGCGGCCTTGCCCCGGACGGCCGTGGGCCAGGTCGTGTGCACGGCCTGGAGCACTGAATCCGTCCGCCGCTCGGACCTCCCGGACCTCCCGGTCACTCTCACCGGAGGAGGACACACGACGACACCCCGCCGGTGCCCGGAGTTCACTGCGGACAGCGCGGGCTGAGCCGCTACCGCGTGGACTTGAACTGCGAAGGAGCCTCATGCGTTCCCGAAACAGGGGAGAGGCGTTCCTGAGGTTTTTTGGGGCGGAGCCCTGAACTGGGGGTCAAGGGGTTGCGGGCGGTGGCCGTATCTAGTGCTGTGACCGCATAGGTTCACCGGGTTGGCGCCGCAGGGCCTTCGGCCGGTTGGATGTCGCGAGACGTTCAGCTCGGAAGGGGGCCCGGTGGCGGAGCCGGTCAGGGTTCGCAGACTCACGGACCAGGAAGGCCAGCAGTTACAGCGGATCGTGCG
>NZ_JBHVFE010000277.1:0-11882 GCF_042801945.1 Kitasatospora sp. NPDC057542 | reverse complement strand
GCCGAGGCCGCTGCCCCGGCCGCCGCGGGCGCCACCGCGAGGCTGCGGATGCCCGCCGAGAGCGACCGGCACGACCGCACCTTCATGGCCTGGCCGGCGCTGTCGTCGATCTGGCAGACCCAGCTCTCGGCGGTGCGCGACGACATCGCGCGGATCGCCCACGAGATCTCCCGCTACGAACCGGTGGTCGTGGTCGCCCGTCCGGGCCAGGCCGCCGACGCGCGCTACTACTGCGGCTCCGGCGCCTACTACAGCGTCACCGTCGTCGAGATCTCCAACGACGACCTGTGGATCCGTGACTTCGGCCCGACCTTCGTGGTCGCACCGGGCGCCATCGCCGGTGTCGACACCAACTTCAACGGCTGGGGCAAGAGCGGCACCCCGTACTACCAGCGCTACACCGAGGACGCCGCGGTCGCGGCCACCCTCCTCGCCGCGTACGGCATCGACCGCGTGCAGGCCCCCTTCGTCGGTGAGGGCGGTGCCCTGGAGACGGACGGCCAGGGCACCCTGCTGGCCACCGTCAGCTCGCTGGTCAACCCCAACCGCAACCCCGGCATGTCCCAGGACCAGGTCGAACAGGCGCTGAAGACGTCGCTGGGGATGGACAAGGTGATCTGGCTGGCCGGTCTGGCCGGCCAGGACATCACCGACGACCACATCGACTGCCTGGCGCGCTTCACGGCGCCCGGTCGCGTGATCCTCGACAAGCCCGGCCCCGGTACCGACCGGATCTGGATCGACGTCTACGAGCAGGCCAAGCAGGTCCTGCGGACCGCCACCGACGCCCAGGGCCGCCCGCTCACGGTCGTGGAGCTCCCCGGCCCCGACCGGGCGAAGATCCGCCGCCGCGGCAAGGACTTCCTGTCCAGCTACACCAACTTCTACGTCGCCAACGGCGCCGTGTTCGTCCCCCAGTTCGGCGACGCCGCCGCCGACGGGCTGGCCTGCACGATCCTGCAGGCCGAGTTCCCCGGCCGCGACGTCGTCCAACTGAACATCGACAACATCGCTTCCGGCGGTGGCGGCATCCACTGCGCCACCCAGTCCCAGCCGGCCGTCCCGCCGGCCCTCTGAACTTCCCGGCGGCCCGTCCGGTACCCCACGGAGGCGGGCCGCCGGGGACCTCCCGTCCCACCACCCCTCCCTCCCGACCACCCCGCGCACCGAACGCGCGGAGCCGGCCGGGCCCCGACAGAAGAGGTTTCCCGTGACGTACCGAATGCCCGCGGAGTGGACCGAGCACGAGGGCTGCCTGATGGCCTGGCCCGTCCGCCCGGACCTGTGGGGCGACACCCTCGACGAGGTGAAGCGCGAGTACGCGGCGGTCGCCCGCGCCATCGCGGAGTTCGAACCGGTCACCATGGTGGCCCCGCCCGGCCACGGCGAGGAGGCGGGCTCCCTGTGCGGCGAGGGCATCGCCGTCGTCGAACTCCCCACCGACGACTCCTGGTTCCGCGACTCCGCGCCGATCTTCGTCCTCGACGGCGAGGGCCGCCGGGCCGGCCTGGACTTCCGCTTCAACGCCTGGGGCCGCAAGCACAGCCCCTGGGACGCCGACGACCGGATCAGCGGCCTGCTGCTGGAGCACCTCGGCACCCCGGCGATCCGCTCCGAGATGATCCTCGAAGGCGGCGCGATCACCGTCGACGGCGAGGGCACGCTGATCACCACCGAGCAGTGCCTGCTGCACCCCAACCGCAACCCGGAGATGACCCGGGACGAGATCGAGGCCGAGCTGAAGGCACGCCTCGGCGTCACCAAGGTGATCTGGCTGCCGTACGGGGGCGCACTGGACACCGAGACCGACGGGCACGTCGACGGCGTCTGCGCCTTCGTCGCCCCCGGCAAGGTCGTGGTGCAGCTCCCGGCCGACCCGGAGCACCCGGACTACGTGCGGATGCGGGCCAACCGCGCCGTGCTGGAGCACTCCACCGACGCCCACGGCCGGCCCTTCGAGATCGTCGACCTGACGCAGGCCGCCTTCGTCGAGGTCGACGGCCGCGAGGTCGAGGTAGGGTACCTGAACTTCTACCTGGCCAACGGCGGCGCCGTCGTGCCGGTCGCCGACCACCCCGAGGACGAGGGTGCGCTCGCCGTCCTCGCCGCCGCCTGCCCGGACCGGAAGGTCGTCGGCGTGCGGGCCAGGGTCATCGCCCACGGCGGCGGTGGCGTCCACTGCATCACCCAGCAGATCCCGGCCGCCCGCGCCTGACCCCCACGCCAGCGAACGGAGAACCCACCCTCATGCCTCCCACCGCGCCCGCGAGACGTGCCGCCGCCCCCGGCCGACTCGCCCTCGCCACCGCCCTGCTCTCGGCCGCGGCCCTGGTCGCCGCCTGCTCCGGACCGCCGCGCGGCGGCTCCGACCAGGCGGCGGTCCAGCTGTCCGCCGACACCCCGCCGGCCAAGGGCGAGCTCGACTCCTTCACCTGGGCCACCTACGCGGAACCGCCCACCCTCGACTACGTCCAGGCCTTCGACTACCCGCAGAACACCGTCCTCGCGAACGTCTGCGAGAGCCTGATGCGCTGGACCCCGCAGCTCACCCTGGCCCCCGGCCTGGCGGAGAAGGCCTCCAACCCGGACCCCACCACCTGGGTCTACGACCTGCGCTCCGGCGTGCACTTCCACGACGGCACGGTGATGACCGCCGACGACGTCGTCTACAGCCTCGGCCGGCAGACCAACCCGGACAACGCCTCCGCCTGGGCCCAGGTGTTCCAGAACGTCGACTCGATCACCAGGACCGGCCCGCTCCAGGTCACCGTCAAGCTCAAGCAGCCCGACTCCCAGTTCCCGCAGTACATGGCCACCGCCGCCGGCGTGGTCGCCGCCAAGGCCGGGGTGGAGGCCGCCGGCAAGGACTACGGCACCGGCGGCAGCCTCGACTGCACCGGCCCCTTCAAGCTGGGCACCTGGGCCAAGGGCCAGTCGATCGAGCTCCAGCGCTTCGACGACTACTGGGGCACCAAGGCCAAGTCCAGGAAGGTCGTCTTCAGCTTCCTCACCGACCCGTCCGCCCGCACCAACGCGATGCTCACCGGCGACGTCGACGGCGGCTACCTGATCCCGACCGAGAGCTACGACCGGCTGCGCAAGAGCGGCGCCGGCACGCTCTACTTCGGCGAGGGCCTGAGCACCGTCAACCTCAACGTCACCAGCATGCAGGGCCCGCTCGGCGACGTACGGGTCCGGCAGGCGCTGTCCCTGGCGCTCGACCGCTCCGGCTTCGTCAAGACCGGCCTCGCCGGCGCCGGCACCCTCACCGGCTCCCTCACCACCTGGGCCGCCTGGGCCGGCGCCCCCGACGACGTCCGCAAGAACGCCTTCGAGCACCTCACCCCCACCGCCCAGGACGTCGACCGGGCCAAGGCCCTGGTCAAGGAGGCCGGGGCCGAGGGCAGGACGATCACCGTCGCCACCAGCACCATCGGCCAGGACGTCTCCCTGCTCGCCACCGCCGTCCAGGCCGCCGGAGCGAAGATCGGCCTGAACGTCCAGCTGCGGACGATCGCCCCGAACGCCTTCACCGCGCTGTTCACCGACCCCAAGGCCCGCGAAGGCCTGGACATGTTCCCCGAGACGTACTACGACTCGGTCACCGACCCGCTCGACCTGCTCACCAACTTCAGGACCGGCGCCTACCAGAACTTCGCCGGCTACAGCGACAAGGCCTACGACGACCTCGTCGACCAGGCCACCGCCGAGTACGACCCGGCCAAGCGCGGCGCGATCGAGGCCAAGCTCCAGCAGACCGCCTCCGAGCAGCTGCTGTGGATCCCGGTCGCCGAGTGGCCCACCGCCGTCTTCCTCAACAAGCGCATCACCGGCGCGCCCACCACCATCGCGTACATGTACTACCCGTGGGCCGCCGACGTGGGGGCCGCACGGTGAGCTTCCTGCGATTCGCCGTCCGACGGCTGGTCGAGATGGCCGCCACCCTGCTCGGCGCGTCCTTCGTGGTCTTCGGCGCGATGTACCTGGCGCCCGGCAACCCGGCGAGTTTCCTGCTGTCCGGACGGTCGGCCTCCCCGGCCGCCCTGCAGGCGATCAACGACCAGTACCACCTGGACGACCCCTTCCTGGTCCGCTACCTCCGCTGGCTCGGCCAGGTGCTGCAGGGCGACTTCGGACGCTCCCTGACCTACCGCACGGACGTCTCCCGGCTGCTCGCCGACCGGCTGCCGGCGACCCTGACGCTGGTGGCCATGGCCCTGCTGGTGGTCGTCGTCATAGGCCTGGTGCTCGGCTGGATCGGCGCGGTGCGCGGCGGCGGGACCGACTCGGCGATCCTGGTCTCCACCACGCTCGCCGTCGGCACCCCCTCGTTCGTCGCGGCGGTCCTGCTGCAGGGCCTGTTCGCGGTCCGGCTGGGCTGGTTCCCGACCAGTGGCACCGGTGACGGCTTCCTCGACCTGCTGTGGCACCTCACCCTGCCGTCGATCGCCCTCGCGCTGTACCTGATCGGGATGCTCGCCCGGGTGACCCGCTCGGCGATGCTGGAGGCGCTGGACGGCGAGCACGTCGCCGTGGCCCGCAGCCGCGGCGTGCCCGAGCGCGAGGTGATCCGCCGCCACGTGTTCCGCAACTCGCTGGGCACCGTGCTGACCACCGGCGGCCTGATCGTCTCCACCCTGCTGGTCTGCACGATCCTGGTGGAGTCCGCCTTCAGCATCGGCGGCATCGGCCAGCTCCTCGAACTGTCCACCACCACCAAGGACTTCCCGACCGTCCAGGCCATCTCCCTGATCATCGTCGCCCTGTTCATGACGGTGAACCTGATCGTCGACCTGCTCCACCCCCTGGTCGACCCCCGGGTCACCCTCGGTTCGAGGAGGTCCGGCGCATGACCGTCGCCCTCACCCGCAGGCCCGGCCTCGGCCGCCTCAAGGCCGCCCGCGCCCCGCTCCACCTGCTCTGCCTGGGCATCGTCGCCCTGGTGGTGCTCGCCGCCCTGGTCGCACCGTGGATCGCCCCGAGCGACCCGAACGGCGTCGACCTCGGCAACGCCCTGGCCGGCCCCTCGGCCGACCACCTGCTCGGCGTCGACGCCGCCGGCCGGGACACCCTGTCCCGGCTGCTGCTCGGCGCCCGCACCTCCCTGCTCGGCCCGCTCGGCGTGGTCGCCTTCTCCACCGTCGCCGGCGTCCTGGTCGGCCTGGTCGCCGGCTGGCGCGGCGGCTGGCTCGACTCCGTCCTCTCCCGCAGCACCGAACTGGTCTTCGCCTTCCCCGGCATGCTGCTCGCCATCCTGATCGTCTCGGTGTACGGGGAGGGCCTGCTCGCCCCCGTCCTGGCCCTCGCGGTCGCCTACCTGCCGTACGTCTCGCGGCTGACCCGCTCCCTGGTGCTGGCCGAACGGATGCGGCCCTACGTCAGCGCCTACCGGGTGCAGGGCCACTCCGCCGCGCAGATCTGCCTGCGGCACGTCCTGCCCAACATCGCCCCGATCGTCCTCGCCCAGTCCACCATCAACTTCGGATACGCCCTCATGGACCTGGCCGGCCTGTCCTTCCTCGGACTCGGCGTCCCCGCGCTCACCCCGGACTGGGGGCGGATGGTCTTCGACGGCCAGACCGCGATCCAGCACGGCTACCCGCTCTCCGCGATCCTGCCCTGCGTCCTGATCGTGCTCACCGTCGTCGCCTTCAACGTCGTCGGCGAGCGCTGGGCCGACCGCGTCGCCCGGAGGACCCCGTGAACCCAGCGGAGCACACGAACCCGGAGGGCCCCGTGCGCGCCCTCGACGTCCGGGGCCTGCGGCTGCGGCTGCCCGGCACCGCCCGGCCCGTCCTCGACGGGGTCGACCTCACCGTGGGCCCGGGGGAGACCGTCGCCCTGGTCGGCGAGTCCGGCTCCGGCAAGACCCTCACCTCCCGCAGCGCCCTCGGCCTGCTGCCGCCCGGCGCCACCGCCGAGGGCAGCGTCCTGGTCGACGGCGAGGACGTCCTGACGATGGGCCCCGACCGGCTGCGCGCGCTGCGCACCGGCCGGGCCGCGATGATCTTCCAGGACCCCCGCGCCGCCATCAACCCGCTGCGCCGCATCGGCGACTTCCTCACCGAGGGCGTCCGGCTCGGCGGCCGGACGGGCGCGGCCGACGCCGAGCGGCGCGCGGTCGAACTCCTCGACGCCGTCGGCCTCGGGCCGGAACTGCTGCGCCGCTACCCCGGGCAGCTGTCCGGCGGCATGCTCCAACGCGTCATGATCGCCGCCGCGCTGATGGGCGACCCGGTCCTGCTGCTCGCCGACGAGCCCACCACCGCGCTCGACGTGACCAGCCAGGCCGAGGTCATCGCGCTCCTCGGCCGGCTGCGCGAACGCTTCGGCACCGGCCTGCTGTTCGTCACCCACGACCTCGGGCTCGCCGCCGCCATCAGCGACCGGGTCCACGTGATGTACGCCGGGCGGATCGTCGAGAGCGGCCCCGCCGCGGAACTGTTCGAGCGGCCCCGTCACCCGTACACCGCCGCGCTGCTCGCCGCCACCCCCCGGCTGGACGCCCGGCCCGGCCGGCTCGCCGCCATCGACGGCCAACCACCGGACCTGCGACAGGAGTTGACCGGCTGCGCGTTCGCCGACCGCTGCCGGTACGCGACCGACCTGTGCCGCGAGCAGACCCCCGCGCCGCACCCGGTCGCCTGCCACCACCCGCTTCGAGGGAGCCTCGCCGATGCCTGAGACCGTACTGGAGGTCACCGGGCTGCGCCGGACCTTCGGCTCCGTGCGGGCGGTGGACGACGTCTCCTTCACCCTCGCCGCCGGCGGATCGCTCGGCATCGTGGGCGAGTCCGGCTCCGGCAAGACCACCACCGCCCGGATCATCGTCGGCCTCGAACAGGCCGACGAGGGCGCGGTGCTGGTCCGCGGCCGGTCCCGCACCGGACGGGCGCGGGGCAGGACCGAGCGGCTGGAGCGCGCCCGCGAGGTCCAGATGGTCTTCCAGGACCCGTACCTCTCGCTCGACCCGCGCACCAGCGTCGAGGCCGTGCTCCGGGAGACCCTGCGCCTGCACTTCCCCGGCGCCGACCACGCGGCCCGGATCCGCGAACTCCTCGACCAGGTCGGCCTCGGCACCAGGGCGGCCGACGCGCTGCCCCGGCAGCTCTCCGGCGGCCAGCGCCAACGCGTCGCCATCGCACGGGCGTTGGCCGTCCAGCCGGCCGTGCTGGTGCTGGACGAGGCGGTCGCCGCACTGGACGTCTCCGTGCAGGCGCAGGTCCTCAACCTGCTCGCGGACATCCGCGAACAGACCGGCGTCGGCTACCTGTTCATCACCCACGACCTCGGCGTCGTCCGCTGCGTCACCGACGAGGTCGTCGTGATGCGCCACGGAGCGATCGTCGAATCCGGCCCCACCGCCGAGGTCCTCGACTCCCCGCAGCACGCCTACACCCGGCTGCTGCTGGAGTCCGTCCCCCGGCCCGGCTGGGATCCCGACCGGATCGCCGCCGCGCGCCGCGCCCTGTAAGACGGCCCCGGCCCGGCAGGTGGTGGGACCTGCCCGTCCGGGGCGACCGAGCACCACCGGCGGGCCGCGCCGGGCCGGCGGCGAACCCGCCCGCCCGGCTGCCCGCCGCAGGAAGGACGACCGTGCAGGTCACCACCGAAGACACCCCCGCGACCGAGCCGGCCGTGCACCGGGCCCCCCGCCGCCGTTGGCGGTTCGCCGCCGTCCTGGCCCTGGTCGTCGCCCTCTGCGGGGGCGGCATCGGGCTGTACCTCAACGAGCGCAACACCCGGGAGCAGACCCGGGAACTGGCCGTCCCCGCGGCCGCCGACTGGATCGAACTGGATGTCACCGCACAGGACGTCGACCCGACGGCCCAGCAGCTGACGCTCTACGTCACCCCCGTCCCGCACGGCCGGTTCGCCGCCGGGCCGAACTCCCAGGCCTTCGCCCGCCCCGTCGAGATCACCGTCACCGGCGCCCCCAGGGTGACCATCCGGGCCGCCGAGGGCGAGGCCGCCGCGTCCCAGCTGGTGCAGGTGGGGATGTACGACGGCACCAAGACGGACTACCCCTTCGACCGCTACCGCGCCGAGGCGGCCTTCAGCGCCACCAGCGGGGGCACGGCCGTGCCGGTCGGCCTGGTCCTCACCGACACCGACCCGTTCTTCGTCATGCGCCCGCAGGCCACGGCCACCGCCGCCGGCGCCGTGACGCTGGACACCGGGATCACCCGCTCGCGCAGCACCTTCATCCTGTCCTGGTTCATGATCGCCGCGATGTGGGCCATCGCCCTGGCCGTCCTCGGCGCCGCCGAGGTGCTCTACCGCAAGCGCGAGGGCCTGGTCTGGCCCTCCCTGGGCTGGATGGCGGCGAGCCTGTTCGCCCTGATCGGCATGCGCAACGCCGCGCCCGGAGCGCCGCCGATCGGCTCGCTCATCGACTACGTGGCGTTCTTCTGGGCCGAGGGGATCATCGCCGCGAGCCTGGCCTGCACCGCCTGGTCCGGCATCCGCACCGAGCACCGGCTGCGCCGTGAACGGGAGGCGACGCCCGACGGCGCGTGAGGGCGGAGGCCTCCGAACGGCGGATTCCCCGAACGGCGGATGCGTGCCGCGCCGGATCCTGACCGTCCTGTCAGTAGCCTGCGGAGCCGAACCCGACACCAACCGGAACGAGGCTCCATGGCTCACCCCCGGCCGTCCCGCCGCTCGATCCTGCAGTCCGGGGCCGCGCTCGCCGCGCTGGCCCTGGCCGGTGGCTGCTCCTCCGGCAGCGGAGCGGAGTCGCAGCCCGGCCCGGGCGGTACGGCCTCGGGCGCGGCCCCGTCCGGAAGCCCGGCGGCGGGCGAGTGGGCCATGCCGGCCGAATCCGACCCGCACACCCGCACCTTCATGGCCTGGCCGGCGCTGGAGGAGGTGTGGGGCGACCAACTGCCCGGCGTCCGACAGGACATCGCGGGGCTGGCCCAGGCGATCGCCGGCTTCGAGCCGGTCGTCCTGCTGGCCCGCCCGGACCAGGCCGACCAGGCCCGGCAGGCCTGCGGCTCCTCGGTCGAGGTGCTCGAACTGATGGTCGACGACCTGTGGGCCCGGGACACCGGCCCGACCTTCGTCACCGGCCCGCAGGGGCTCGCCGGGGTCGATTTCAACTTCAACGGCTGGGGCGACAAGCAGACCCACACCAACGACAGCCAGGTCGCCCGCAACCTCCTCGACCACTACCGCATCACCCGCATCCAGGCGCCGATCACCGGTGAGGGCGGCGGCATCGAGGTGGACGGCGAGGGCACGCTGATGGCCACCGAGAGCTCCTGGGTCAACGGCAACCGCAACCCCGGCAAGTCCCGCGACCAGATCGAGGAGAGCCTCAAGGAACTGCTCGGCGTCGAGAAGGTGATCTGGTTCCAGGGCGTCGCCGGGCAGGACATCACCGACAGTCACGTCGACGCGCTCGCCCGTTTCGCCGAGCCGGGCACCGTGCTCCTGCACCGTCCCACCGCCGACGCCCCGCCGGACGTGTGGACCACCGCCTCCGCGCAGGCGCTGCGGGTGCTCCAGTCGGAGACCGACGCCAAGGGCCGCACGCTCACGGTGGTCGACCTCCCCGAGCCCGACATCGGCCGGATCCCGGGCGCGGGCAAGGACTTCCTGGCCACGTACATCAACTACTACGTCTGCAACGGCGGCGTCATCGTTCCGCGCTTCGGGGACCAGGCCACCGACGACCGGGCAGCCGGGATCATCGGTGGCCTCCACCCCGGCCGCAAGGTCACCCAGGTCGGCATCAACCACATCGCCGCGGGCGGCGGCGGGATCCACTGCGCCACCCAGCAACAGCCCGTCGCGCCCGGCTCCACCCCGTGACCGGCCGGGCGGCGGACGGTCGGGCGGCGCGCGGTCGGGCCGCGGACCGTCAGGCGCCGGACGGCCGGGCGGCGGATGACAGCGAGTCCAGCAGGGTCCGCAGCACCCGCTCGGCGTCCACCGTCCCGTCGAGCGACCCGATGGCGGCGAGCCCGTCCACGGCGGCGGCGAAGGCCTCCCCGAGGGGGACCGGGTCGGCGCCGTCGCCGCGTTCGTCCACCAGACACCGGAACAGCTGTACGAAGGAGGCCCGCCAGCGCGCGTACTCGGCCTCCAGGCTCGCTCGGACGCGTTCGTCGTTGAGGGCGAGCCAGTGCAGGGCGGCGTGGAGCCGGGCCAGGTCGGGGCTCTCGGGCCGGGTGAGCAGCGTCAGGACCCGCTCGGCGCGCTCGGCGTAGGCGCCGGGGCCGGCGACCGCCTCCTCCAGCGGTGTGATCCACTCGGGCCGGATGTCCGCCACGACCGCGACGATCAGGTCGGTGCGGTCCGCGAAGTGGTAATGGCACATCCCGTGCGAGACCCCGCACAGCGCGGCCACGTTGCGGGTGGTGAACCGCCCGGCGCCGTCGCCCGCGAGCAGGGTGCGGGCCGCTGCGATCAGCCGGGCCCGGGTCTGCTCGCCCTTGGCGGAAGCGCGTGCCCGGCCGGGGCCGCCCGCTCCGGAGGCCGTTCGTGCGGCCGTGCCTGTCGCCTGTGTCGCCATGGCCGTCACTGTAACGACTGGGGGAGCCCGGCAGGGGCGCATCGGGCACGGTGCCTGCGCAAAGTATTGACCGAGCGCTTGGCCAGTTTTACCTTTTCGGTCAACTGCTGGACCAGCAGGTGACTTTGACAGGGAGGCAGTGATGGAGGACAGCTTCAGACCCCACCGGACCACCACCACCGACGGACAACTCGGCCGACGCCGGTTCCTGACGGCCGCCGGACTCGCCGTCGCCGGCACCGCGCTGACCGCCGCGAGCGGTGGCGGGCAGGCGTGGGCGGCGCAGCCTCGCACCGCCGCCGGGGGCCCGGCCGTCGCGGCCGGCTTCCGGGTGCCGCCGGACACCGTCCGCCACACCCGGACCTGGATGGCCTGGCCGGACAACAGCACCATCTGGCGGAACAAGCTCAGCGGTGTCCAGGCGAACATCGCCCTCATCGCCAAGACCATCGCGAAGTACGAGCCGGTGACCATGTGCGCCAACCCGGCCAGTGTGGCCAAGGCCCGCTCGATGTGCGGCTCCACCGTCACCGTCATCGGGGACATCCCGGTCGACGACTGCTGGATGCGCGACACCGGCCCGGTCTTCCGCACCGACGGCACGGGCGGCCTCGACACCGTCGGCCTCAACTTCAACGGCTGGGGCAACCACCAGAACCCGCACGGCAACGACGCCCTGGTCGCCCAGCGCGTCGCCGCCTACCTCGGCCTGCCGTTCACCGCCGCCGGGCTGGTCGGCGAGGGCGGCGGCATCGAGACCGACGGCGCGGGGACGCTGATGGCCACCCGGAGCAGCATCCTCAACGCCAACCGCAATCCCGGCATGTCCCAGGCCGCGATCGAGAGCGCGATGTGCGCCGCCTACGGTGCCACCAAGGTGATCTGGTTCAACGGCATCGCCGGCCAGGACATCACCGACGACCACGTGGACGCCACCTCCCGCTTCCTCGGCGCGGGTACGGCCGCGGTCCAGATGCCGCAGGCGAGCGACACCGACGCCTGGTCGAACGACGCGCGGCAGCAGTACCGGATCCTGACGACCTCCACCAGCGCCCAGGGCACCCCGTTCACGGTCAGCCAGATCCAGGGGCCCGACTACAACCTCATCCGTTCGACCGACCCCAACTTCGTCGGCTCCTACGCCAACTACTACCTGTGCAACAACGCGGTGATCGCGGCGCAGTTCGGCGACACCAGGGCCGACAGCGCCGCCAGGACGGCCCTCGCCCGGCTGTTCCCCGGCCGGACCGTCGAGCAGCTCAACATCGACTACCTCGGGGCGGGCGGCGGCGGGATCCACTGCGTCACCCAGCAGCTGCCAGAAGTTTGATACGGCGGGGCCTGGTGAGGTAAGTGTATC
>NZ_JBHVFE010000276.1:0-11894 GCF_042801945.1 Kitasatospora sp. NPDC057542 | reverse complement strand
CAGGAGGAGCCCGGTCCACGGGGAGAACAGCCGGGTCAGTTGCGCCGGGTCGGCGGCGAACGGACCGGGTCGCTCCGCCAGTACGTCTGCAAGCGACCTGATGCCGGACCAGCGGACCGGCTGCGGAAGGCCGGTCACCGTGTGGATCGGCGCCCCGTCCGAGCGTCGGACGATCAGTGCCGTCCCGGCGCCGGTGCCCAGCAACGACGGGTCGACGTCCCGGCCCGTGACCGGGGACATGGGTGTGCCTCGCCGCTCGGGTGGCGCCGGCAGCAGGAGCCGCTGCCAGCCTTCGGCCCGCGCGACCAGCTCTCGGTGCACCCGCCGGTCTCTGCCGGCCGCCGGACCGACGACCACGGTGTCGCTGAGCAGCGTGACCGGAAGGGCGTTCGGCGCGGCAGTGCCGCTGTTCTCGTCTGCCACTGCAGCGGATCTTCTCCGGAGGGAGGACGGCGCCGGGCGGATGCCGTCGCGCCGTGCCGTCGCGTAGATGGGGACGCCCACAGGGCTGCCGCGGCGTCGGGGGAACGGCCCTCAGGATCACAGAACGCACCGCGTTGCACAAGGCCGCCGGAGCGCTTTTGACCGAACCTCCGCGGCATTTGCTGCCGTGCAGCTTCCTGCAGTCCGCAGGGTCTGGCGCGGATTCATCCGAACGGGCAATCCTGGTCCGACAGCGTTTGGTGGACGGAAATCCGACCAGGAATGACAAGGTGCCTTCGAATGGACCGTTTCACTTTCCCGGACAATCAGATCCAGCCCGCTTCGGATTCGACGGGTTGGGATTAGCCGGCGCCAATCCGATGGAATCATTTCGAGCAACAGATGGCGGCAACAGCATGAGCGAGTCCTGGTCACCGCTTCCGTCCGTTCCGACGGGACGCCTTACTCTCCTAATCGACAACTACGACTCCTACACATTCAACCTGTTCCAGCAGATCGCCGAGGTCAATGGTCGGCCGCCGCTGGTCGTGCGCAACGACGAACTGGACTGGGCTGCGGTGGCCGGGCTGCCGGTCGACAACATCGTCATCTCGCCCGGTCCCGGGCACCCCGGCCGGGCAGCGGACTTCGGAGTCTGCGCCGACGTCGTCCGGCACGCGGCGATACCCGTCCTCGGAGTGTGCCTCGGGCACCAGGGGATCCTGCACGGGTACGGCGGCTCGGTCGTGCAGGCGCCCCGGCCGATGCACGGGGAGGTCTCGCGGATCCGGCACCGGAGCGCGCTCTTCGCGGGCATCCCGCAGGAGTTCGAGGTGGTCCGCTACCACTCGCTCACGGCGGTTGAACCACTGCTGCTGCTGCGGGCTACCGCCTGGGCCGAGGACGGTACGGTGATGGCCCTGGAGGCAGCGGACCGCCCGCTGTACGGAGTCCAGTTCCACCCGGAGTCGGTACTGACGCAGTACGGGTACCGGCTGCTGGCCAACTTTCAACTGCTCCACCCCGCCCGGTCGTCGGACCGGCCGCCCGTGGCCCTGGCATCCGGTCCGACGGTGCCAGGACCGGCGGTGGCGTCCGCCGCTCCTGCCCCGGTGTCCGGATCGGGATTCCTGCCCGCCCCTTGGGGCGAGCGGCCGCGGCCCCTGATGCGGGTGGCCGACGTGCCCTACGCACTGCCGGGCGCGGCAGTGGCGGAGGCGCTTCGCGAGCCGGGACGGCCGCTGGTCTGGCTGGACAGCTCCGCCCCCGGCCCGGACACCGGGCGCTTCAGCTACCTCGCACCCGGCGGGGGACCGGCCGGAGAGACGGTGCGCTACCGGGCCGGCGGCAGCAGCGATGCCGGCGGCTTGACGCTGGAGCGGTCGGACGGCACCCACCGGATCGACGGCCTCGACGTTTTCGACTACCTGAAACTCCCTCGACTTTTGACGTTTTTGTTGATCGTCGTGTGGGTCGCTCGGGTGGGTGATGTGGCGTCATCTGGCCGCTTTGGCTGGCGACAGCGGAGAAGCATCGGCGGTGCTTGCGTCGCCTGCTGTGAGGGACCCGCCGATGCTTCCGGATCCGACCGTACCCGCTTCGCTGCTCGCCGTGTTGGAGTTGGTGCGTGGTTGCTTCACCGCGCCGACCTTCCAAACCTTCGCTGCGCCGGTCACGGGGCTGATCGCGCAGACGGTGCGGTGCACGGTGACCGGGATACTCCTCGGCGCGGGGTTGACGCGCACCTGGTCCCACGACCGCGCCCACGCCTTCTTCTCCCGCGTAACCTGGAAGCCGGACCTCCTGGGCATTGCCCTGTCCCATCTGGTCGTTCGCCGCCTGCTGTCCGAGGGCGCGGTGCTGACCGTGACGGTGGACGACACGCTGTTCAAGCGGCGCGGAAAGAAGGTGTTCGGCGCGGCCTGGCAGCACGACGGCGCGGCCAGGGGTTCCAGACCGGTCGGGCGCGGAACCTGCTTCGTGGTGGTCGGCATCGTGGTTCAACTGCCGTTCCTGGCACGGCCGGTGTGCCTGCCGGTGATGGCCCGGCTGTGGCGCCCGCAACAGGAGCAGTCCAAGGCCGGCCTCGCCGCGTCCATGATCCGCCTGCTGGCCGCCTGCCACGACGGACGGCACATCCACGTCGTCGCGGACGCCGCCTACCACGGCAAGGCGCTCCGCGCTCTGCCCTCGACCTGCACGTTCACCACTCGGCTTCCCGCCTCGGCGGTGCTGTACGACCTGGCCCCACCACCCACCGGGCGCCGCGGCCGACCCGCCCTGAAGGGCCAGCGGCTGGGCACCGCCAAGGACCTGGCCGACACCGCTGACTTCACCACCGCCACGGTCACGCGCTACCAGCGCACCGAGACCGTCCACCTGACCGCGACGACCTGCCTGTGGTACGGCTCGTTCCACACCCGCACCGTCCGGATCGTGCTCCTGCGCGACGAGGACACCGTCAGCGGCTACGACCTGGCCCTGGTCACCACCGACCTGGACACGCCACTGCCGGATTTGGTCACCCGGTACGCGTGGTGCTGGCCGATCGAGGTCACCTTCGCCGAGGCCCGCGACCTCTTCGGCGCCGGCCAGGCCCAAAGCCGCACCCGCCACGCGGTCGAACGCACCGTCCCGTTCAGCCTGTACTGCTACACGATCACCGTGGTCTGGTACGCGCTGCACGGCCACCATCCCGCCGACGCCGCCGAGCACCGCGAACGCGCCCCCTGGTACACCACCAAGGCCGACCCGTCCCTGTCCGACATGGTCGCCAAGCTCCGCCGGGTCATCATCGCCGCCCGATTTACGCCCAACAGCCCAGGCAGACCCACAGATGAGGAAATCCACGCCGTCCAGCAGGCATGGGCCGCAGCCAGCGCAGCCTGATCACCCAGACCCGCCAGAACGTCAAAAGTCGAGCGTGGATGAACGGCTACGGAAGGCTCCGTCGCTGTACCGAGAGGAGCGGCGAGGTCGTGGACTTCTATCTCTACCTCGCCGCCACTCTCGTCATGCTCCGCATGCTCATCCGACGCTCGACGAGCCGCTACCGCTGGGACGGCCGCCCCACCACCCGACGCCTCAAGTGATCCATTTGCCGGTCGGTTTTAATCGAGTGTGAGAGTCCCGGTCCGGGTGATACAAGGTCTGCGTGACTGAGCATCTCTACTTCCCCACCCTGCTGCGGATGATTGACGAACGGTCCGCCGCGTTCCGCGCCGCCGTCGCCGCGGCCCCCAGCCTCGACGCCGACGTCCCGTCCTGCCCGGGCTGGACGCTGTACGACCTGGCGAACCACCTCAGCGAGGGGGACCGCTTCTGGGCCTACATCGTGCTGAACACCGCGCCGGGCGACGAGCGGCCGAGCAAGGACGGGCTGGCGGCGCCCAGGGAGCGCGAGGCCCTCATAACCTGGCTGGCCGACTCGACGGAGCAGCTGCTTACTGCTCTGCGCGAGGCCGGCCCGGACCGGGGCTGCTGGGCCTGGTGGGAGCCGCTGGCCTCGCCGCACACGGTGGCCGCCGTGGCCCGCCGCCGCGTCCCGGAGTCGCTGATCCACACCTACGACGCCCAGCTGGCCTCCGGTACCCCGCAGGAGCTGCCGACGACCGAGGCGGTCGACGCCATCGAGGAGTTCCTCGCCACCGTCTGCACCGTCACGGTCCCGTGGCCGGGCGAGCCCGCCACCATGGACTACCACGCAGCCGAGGCTGGCTCCTGGCGCCAGACGGTGGACGCCGCCGGTTCCCGCTTCACCCGCCTCACCGCGGCGGAGGCCGCCGAGAGCAAGCCCACCGCCGCCATCTACGGCACGGCGAGCGAGATGGCCCTGCTCATGTACATGCGCATCCCGGCCGGCTCGCTGCGGATGGAGGGCGACGCCGACCTGCTCCAGCAGCTGCAGGACTGGGACTAATACTCCAGTGTGACTTCGTGATCTATCCGGTTGAGGGCTTGGCGAGGCGTCGTCGGTAGTGGCTGCGGCGGGCGGTTGCTTGGTGGAGCCTGCGCCAGTTTGACCAGGTCAGCAGGCTGTGCGGGGACGTGCTCTGTGGAACCAGGAAGGCGCCGAGCAGGTGGCGGATCTCGGGGACGGTCAGGTCGATCGGGTCGGTGCTTCGGGCGGGTCGGTTCGGTTGTGCGGTCCTTGCCGGCGTTGCGTCGGCGGCGAGGGCCGCCAGGAAGGCCAGGGCGAGCATGGCCAGGGTGATGTGCCGGTGCCAGGCGGTCCAGTGGCGGACCTGGTAGTGGTCCAGGCCCTCGGCCAGGCCGTGCAGCGTCAGGCCGGAGGCTGGCTCTCCGGCCCGGCGTCACGCGGCGCCTCGGCGGACGCGTGCGTGGTGGCGGGAGCTGCCGCGGCAGCCGGAGACTGCACCAGGGCCTGGGCCTGGGCGGCTTGGGCCGCGAGCGGGTTGACGTCGGCTCGGCGCGCCTGCTGCATGGCGGTCAGGCGGTTGACCACCACGATCGCCGCGACCGCCGCCACCAGCCGCAGTGCCGACCCGGCGGCCTCCACCCGGATGGCGTTGCGCAGACTCTCGAGGTCACCGGGGACCAACGGGTCCACGCGACCCATGGCGCCTGCGATCCGGGCGACGATCAGAGAGCCGATCCAGGTGGACCACCACACGACGAGGACCTTCTCCGACGGCGTGCGCCGCCTTCCCTCCGCGTCCAGCGGCGCGCTCGCCCTCCAGCAGTCCACCATCAGCTGCCAGGGGAACCAGAGCAGGACGACCGGGGTGAACCAGGCCCCGATGCGCGACGCCGGCCGTCCAGCGCAGCGCCGCCCGCTACCTGGAGCACCTGGAAGAGGCCCGCCGCGGCGAGGGCGACGACCCCCGCTGCAACCAGGCCCTGCAGGTCGGCGCCCGGCCCCAGCCCAAGGCCGCGTCGCGCGCGGGACGAGGAAGTGCTGCTCACCTCCGGTCCAATGCCGCCGTCCCCGGATTCGTCACCCGGTCGCCGAACCGCCGGTGCAAGACCGGCCGACCGCGGCCCTGCGTGCCGCGCCGACCGCACGCAGGTACCACCGCAGGTGCCCCCGTAGACGCCACCGCAGGAGCTCCCGCAGCTACCACCGCAGGTACCCCGCCGCCTCCGCCCGCCGCCGAGCATTTCCGCAGCTCAGGCCCGGTTTCCGGGCCGCCGGAAGGTCAGACAACCCCCTCTGTGTGTTCCCTCTCCCTGAGTTTGCTGGGTGGGGCGAGTGCGGTTCCGGGTGACGGTTCGGACGGCGGGGGTTCCACCCTGCCGGGACCTGGTGATCAGATGTGCGTCCGGCGCAGCCGTCCGCACCACCCCCAGCGGACCGGGCGCCCACCGCCCGGTCCGGGACCGCAATGCCCGCCTGCGGCCTCCCGCGACCCCTGTATGGCCCGCTGTGCCCGGGAGTGGGCCCTTGGTCTCGGGCGCAGCGCCTCCAGGTCTGGCAGGCGCCGTGCAAGCGTCCGGCCGGGGATCGAGGCTCACGGACGGAGATGGGCGAAGGCGGGATCCTCCGGGTCGGTGTACGTGTCCTCCCACCAACACGGATGAATGTGCTCGGTCGTCAGGCGCCCCTGCTGTCCCGCTCGATGGCCACGCGGACAGTTCTTCGGCCTGTGGCTGGAGCTGTTGGCACAGCCGCCGACGCTGTAGGAAGCGAGGCGAGCAGTGCGGCGGTGCACTCCTCGGCGAGATCTTCGGCGTGGGCGGGGAGGGGGTCGCCGGTCCGGAGGTGGCGGCGGACCAGTGAGAGGGGCAGGTCGACCACGGCGAGTGCGACTCGCTCGGTGTCCTGCTGGCCTTCGGCGCCCAGGGCAGTGGCGAGGGAGGCGAGGGAGGCGCGCACGCGCTGGTTGCCGCGGTCCGCCCGCTGGAGGTGTTCCTCGGGCCAGTCGGCGCGCCCGAAGTCCTCGGCGCCGTAGAGGAGGAGAGCGGCCTCCTGCGGATGGGCGCGGCTCCAGGCGACGACATGGCGTGCCGCCGCACACCCCGCCTGCCGCGCGTCGACGCCTGCTTTGAGGGCCTTGAAGTAGCCGTCCTGGAAGCTCTCCACCGTCCGCAGCCACACCTCGGCGAGCAGCGCGGGTCGTCCGGCGAACCGGTGGTACACCGAACCGCTCGGGGCGCCCACCTCCATGGCGACCGCGGACATCGTCACCGCGGCCGGGCCCCCTGCGGCGGCCAGTCGCACGGCGGCGTCGAGGAGCTGCTGCACATCGAAGCGGGGTGGTCTTGCCATGAACTAGAGAGTACTCTCCACAATATTAGAGATGCACCTCTAAAAAGAATCCGAGGAGGACGCATGGGCGTCTACAACGTGCACGAGCGCCTGCTGGCCGCGAAGCGAAGCGAGGTGGGAGCGCTCATAGACACCCTGGCGAGCAGCGACGACAAGCTCTGGCCGCACGGCAGCTGGCCGCCGATGGCGTTCGACCGCCCCCTGGCGGCCGACGCGGTCGGCGGGCACGGCCCGGTCCGCTACACCGTCACCGCACACGTCCCCTCGCAATGGGTGCGCTTCACCTTCAGCGGGCCGCGCGGCTTCCACGGATTCCACGAATACACCGCCCTGGCCGTCGACGAGGAGCACACGCTACTGCGCCATACCCTCGCCATGGCCGCCTGCGGCCCGGCACGCCTCACCTGGCCGCTCATCTTCCGCCCCCTCCACGACGCCTGCCTGGAGGACAGCCTGGACCGCGCCGAACTGGCCTGTTCCGGCGCGGTGACCCGCCCGGCTCGCTGGAGCCGCTACGTACGGCTGCTGCGCGTCCTCATGCGCTGACCACCGAGCACGCGCGCTCACGTCCAGACCACACGCAGAGGGCCGACACAGGCCTGAGCGCGCTCCAAGGGGTCGCGGACAGCCCGAGCGCGGTAATCAGTACATCAAGAAGTGAGCACGTTCATCCGTGCGTGGCTGGGCACGTCTACGGCTCTGGCAAGATTTTCGTAGCCGGAGATCATCTCGTCCCGGCAGTGGGCAGCTACTGATGGTGCTCGACTGAACTGGCTTCGTTGTTCCCGCACTTGGCGGACGTGATTGTGACCTCGGTCGATGGGTCCGGTCCCGTCGTGGTGGTCCAGGCCCGTACACGGTCCCGGGACCCAGCAGCGTGTACGGGATGAGGGGCCGTGAGCGAGTGGATCCACAGCCGGTACGTACGGCAGCCGGCCGACGTGA
This sequence comes from Kitasatospora sp. NPDC057542, assembly GCF_042801945.1. Taxonomy (NCBI): domain Bacteria; kingdom Bacillati; phylum Actinomycetota; class Actinomycetes; order Kitasatosporales; family Streptomycetaceae; genus Kitasatospora; species Kitasatospora sp. NPDC057542. Next base: position 4,297 of record NZ_JBHVFE010000276.1, on the reverse strand, counting down.
CGGTCGGAAGCAGGCCGGTGCGGATCGACTTGAGCGTGCGTCGCCTCTACTGTGAAAACCCGGCCTGCCCCAAGGTGACCTTCGCCGAACAGGTACCAGGGCTGACGGTGCGCTACCAGCGGCAGACCCCGCTGTTGCAGCGCATGGTCGAGGCGGTCGGTGTCGTGCTGGCCGGCTGGGGCGGGGCCCGGATGCTGAGCATCCTCAATGTCGCGCTCTCACGGTCCAGCGTGCTCTCCCAGCTGATGCGGGTGCCACTGCCGCCGCTGGTCACACCCCGGGTGCTGGGGGTGGACGACTTCGCGCTCTACGGTGACACCTACGGCACCCTCCTGGTCGACGCCACGACACGGCTTCCGCTGACGCTCTGGGAAGGCAGGGACGCCGAACACCTGAGTCGCTGGTTGCGAGAGCACCCCGGTGTCGAGGTCGCCTGTCGTGACGGATCACTCACCTACCGGCAGGGCATCGCCGACGGCGCCCCCGACGCAGTCCAGGTCAGCGACCGCTTCCACCCCTGGCAGGGCCTGTCCCGGCGCGTTCAGGACATCGCCGCCGTCCACCGGGCTGCCTGCCCGAAGCGCTCACCGCCCCTGGCCCCGCCGGGTCGGAGCCCGCCAAGCCAGCGGGTAGCGATACCGGGGATGCGGACGGCCTGGCCGTCCGACACGCGCGGCGGTTGTTCGAAGCCGTGCACGCACTGACCGACACCGGCCGCTTGGTCATCTTGTTCATCGGAATCCTTCCACCTGCAGACCGGACTGGGAGGAGGTTGGTGCTACCGCGCGCCTTGTGTTCGGTTCTGTCGGTCGGTGACGCGGCCCGCACCGGGGCCGGGGACGGGGGGATGCTGGGCTGGGGTCCGGCACAAGGCGGTGGGGTGTGCCGGGATGCGTGGTGGGGCAGGGGGTGTTGCGTGGAGATCATGGCCGGTACGGGGCTGGTGGGCAGGGCGTGGCCGGAGCTGGTGCCGGGCCGGTGTCCGGTGCTGGTGGTGCCCGACGCGGCAAGACGCCTGGTGGCGGCGGGGGAGGGGTGGGCCCGCGACGCGGGCGTCCTGGAACGGGATCCGGCCCCGGACTGGTCCGCCACCGCGTCCCCGCCGTGCCTGACGGTGCGTCGGCCCGACGGTGAGGCCTGGTTCGAGGGGGAACTCGCGGCCGGGCGCGAGTGGTGGCGGGCGCTGCGCGCGCACGAAGTCCTGCTGCTGGTGACCGGACCGTTCACCAGTGTCTTCGACTTCCGTTCTGCCGCCGCAGCCGGGAACCTCGCCCTGCTGGCCGTACGGGCCCGTACCACCACCAACCCCTGACCCACCCTGGCCCCGCACTGGGGCATGCCGACCCGGCGCGCCTGTGGCCACCGTCGTCCGCAGAACAGGCGCGGAGCTTGAGCGGCCTCGGCGCAGCAGCCCGCCCCGCAGACCCCGGCCGAGCCCGCTGCCTCGGTCGCTTCGGTCGCTGCGCCCCGTCAGGCCGCCTGCGCGGACGCCGCACCGGCTGTGGCCGGGCGTAGCGCGTTGTCCCACGCTGTCGCTGGCGTGGTGTCGCGGGTGCGGAAGACGGCGGCTGCTGTGGCGAGTCCGGTGGACTGGGAGGCCGGTGCGGTGGCGAGGTTCCCGGCCGGGTCGCTTGCCGGGCCGACGACGAACGGCGCTCTCAAGTGCGGCACTGGAACCGGCGGCCGATCCCGGCCGGAACTACTGGGTCGCCTCCCCGCTTTCGGATGCAGGGGAGGCTTGCCACCGCCCGGCGGGGCCGAGGCGTGGTTCGTGGTGAGCGGCCTCGATATGCGGGCATCCACGCTCGTTGGGGTCGAGCGTGGATGCCGGGGAAGCGTCCGGTTGTTCAGCTATGCCGGCCGTACGGGCCGGTGGCCGGGGGTGGTGTGGTCACCGGTGGTGGTGGTCGTCGCAGGGGTCGATGGTGGTGGGGGCGGTGGCGGTGGCGGTGGCGGTGCGGGCGACGCGGACGCGCAGCGTGATGGGGCGGGTAGGTGTTTCCGGGGTTGAGGACGTTGCTGCGGGTGCAGGTCAGGGTGCGCTGGACGCAGCGCCATCCCCTGCCGGTGATGCTGGTGGCGGTGAGTCCGGCAGGGAGGGTGTCCTTCATGGTGACGGTGGTGACGTTGGTCGGGGCGGTCCCGTTGTTGCCGACGGTGATGGTGCAGGTGTCCGTTCTGCCCGGGATGAAGTTCCCAGTGTGGGTCTTGGTGATGGTCAGGGCTGGCCCTGCGGGGACCGGGGTGATCGCGATACCGAACGGCCCGGTGTCGGTGATGGTGTTGCTGGTGGTGTCGATCACCTGCACCTGACCGAGCCCGAGCTCGGTGACGTAGGCGTGGAGGCTGTCCGGCGTGGTCGTGTGCCTTCTGCCGGCCGAAGCCCGGCAGCTCAGGCCCTCTTTAGCGGGTGTTTCCTGCGGTGAGGGGGTGTCGGTCTGTGGCATCCGGGCTTCTGAGCCGAGCCTCACACGCACCCTCACCGGCCTCGGCCGGTGACCTGTGTCACGGGAACCGGTGTTCCTGCTCGGACAAGGCATGACGTGAACCATCCACACTCCCGGCTGCGGGCCGGGAATCCCGAAGCGTTCCGCGACCTGTTCCGGGACCACTCCTCCCTGGTGTACCGCCACGCCGTGCGCGTGACCGGGAACTGGGCCCTGGCCGAGGACGTGGTCTCGCTGACCTTCCTGGAGGCCTGGCGCCTGCGCGGGAAGCTCCGCGACGAGGGCGACAGCCCACGCCCCTGGCTGATGGGCATCGCCGTGAACGTGCTGCGCAACACGACGCGCGCCGCCCGCCGCCACAGCGCGGCAATGTCCCGTGTACCCGCCGCCGATGTGGTTCCCGACTTCGCCGACGAACTCGTCGGCCGCATGGCCGACTCCGAGGAACTCGCGGCCGCCCGCAAAGCCCTGGCGCGCCTGCGGCGCTCGGAACGCGAGGTCTTCGCGTTGTGCGTCTGGTCCGGGCTCGGCTACGCCGAAGCGGCAACCACCCTCGGCGTGCCCGTCGGCACCGTGCGCTCGCGCCTGTCCCGCGCACGCACCCGACTGCGCAAACTCGCGGACGAGGAACTGCGCGCCGCGAAGAAGAACACGGAACCCCTCCCGACCCCCGGACAAACACAGAGCAGCCGCGACACCGCGGCCCGGCCGCACAAGGAGACGCACCGATGATCCGCAACCCGCGGCGGCGCAACGAACCGCTCGACCACGCGGAACTGGCCCGCCTCCTGCCCGCGCCGGCCGACCCCCGCCTGGCGGCCGACCGCCAGCACCTGCTCGAGGACCACCTGATGAACGAGATCCACCAGTCCGACCACACCCCCGCGCCCTCCCCGACACGGCGCCCGCTGCGCCGCGCCGCCCTGATCGCGGCGCCGGTCGCCGCGGCCGCGGCCCTTGCCCTGGTCGTCTCATTGGGCAGCCCGGCCGGCCCCGACGCCGCCGCCTCCCCGAAGCTGGTCAAGGCGCCCGTCGTGCAGATTGAGGAGGGGAGCACCGTCCAGCTCGCCTCGACAGTTCGCGAGATCGCTGCCGCCGCGACGGCGAACGCCACGCCCCAGCCCGGACCGGGTCAGTACATCTACATCAAGAGCCGGGTCTCCTTCATGGCCTCCAGTTTCAACGGGGACACCGGGGAGTCCGCCACCTGGGTCCAGCCGCTGCACGACCGCGAGGTGTGGAAGTCCCCCGACGGCACCAAGGGCTGGCTGGACGAGCCGGGCTACCAGGACAAGGGCGGCATCACGCTGGACAACAACGATCCCCGCAAGCAGCAGACCTACACGTGGCTCGCGGCCCAACCTGCCGACCCCGACGCGCTGCTGAAGTTCGCCTACTCGACGGTGAACGGCACCCGGGACCGTGACCAGCAGGCGTTCAACGAGATCGGCTCCGTCATCCGCGAGCAGCTCGTGCCCGCCAGCCTCGCCGCCGCGCTCTACGAGGCGGCCGGCAAGATCCCGGGCGTCGTGGTGGTCGAGCACGCGCAGGACGCCTCCGGCCGCGACGGGATTGCGCTGGCGCGTCTGGACCCGCAGACCGGCGAGCGGTCGGAGTGGATCTTCGACCGGGAGAGCCACCAGTACCTCGGCAGCCGCGGCGTGCAGATCCGGGAGGTCAACGGCGTCAAGCCCGGCACCGTCGTGGAGCGCACGACCATCGTCACCCGCGCGGTCGTCGACGCCAAGAACCAGCGCCCCGGGGTCGGGCAGGCCACGGCTTGACAACCCCGCACCGGCCGGGGCTGCCGCCCCGGCCGGCGCCGCTGGTGATTCAGGACCGTGACCGGC
>NZ_JBHVFE010000275.1:0-11895 GCF_042801945.1 Kitasatospora sp. NPDC057542 | reverse complement strand
GCCACGGCCTCCTCTCCCAAAGGGCCGCGGCAGCCTGTCGCCGTTTCTTACCGGGGGTGGCTCGGGCCGGTCCCGCCGGCGGCTCGCGCCGGGGACGGCCGGTGGGCGTTGCGCTAGTTGACGTTCACCGCGCTCCAGGCCGCCGCGACCGTCTTGTACTCGGTGCTGGTCGCGCCGTACAGGTCGGCGGCCGCCTTCAGGGTCGCGGTGCGGGCGGCCTTGTAGTTGGTGGTGGAGGTCATGTAGACGGTCAGCGCGCGGTACCAGATCGCGGCCGCCTTGGTCCGGCCGATGCCGGTCACCGTCGAGCCGTTGGAGGTCGGGCTGTTGTAGCTGACCCCGTTGATGACCTTCGACCCGCTGCCCTCGGCGAGCAGGAAGAAGAAGTGGTTGGCGACGCCCGAGGAGTAGTGGACGTCCTTGTTGCCGACGGTGGAGGACCAGTAGTCGGCCGAGGCACCGTCCTTGGAGGGCTTGTCCATGTAGCGCAGCGGGGTGCCGTTGCCGTTGATGTTGAGCTTCTCGCCGATCAGGTAGTCCGGCGGGTCGGCCGGCAGGTTGGCGGACCACTCGACCATGGTGCCGAAGATGTCCGAGGTGGCCTCGTTGAGGCCGCCGGACTCGCCGGAGTAGATCAGGCCGGCGGTGGCGGAGGTGACGCCGTGGCTCATCTCGTGGCCGGAGACGTCGATGGCGGTCAGCGGGTGGGTGTTGCCGGAGCCGTCGCCGTACGTCATGCAGAAGCAGGAGTCGTCCCAGAACGCGTTGACGTAGTTGGTGCTGTAGTGCACCCGGCTCGCGGCACCGACGCCGTTGTTCTTGATGCCGTTGCGGCCGAAGGTGTTCTTGTAGTAGTCCCAGGTGGCCGCCGCGCCGAACTGGGCGTCCACGGCGGCGGACTCGCGGTTGGAGGGCGAGCCGTTGCCCCAGGAGTTGGTGGTGTTGCTGAACAGCGTGCCGCTGCCCGAGGTGCCGCCCTTGAGGTCGGTGGTGGACTGGTTGCCCCGGGAGGCGTCCTTCAGCTGGTAGGAGCTGCCGCTCTGGGTGGTGGTCAGCGTGACGGTGCCGACGTTGACGCCCTTGCCGGTGCCGGTCGCGGTCTGCACCTTCTCGTCGGTGGCGAGCACCTGGCCGGTGGCGGCGTCGGTGATCACCTCCTGGCGGCTCGGGGTGCCGTCCGTGCGCTGGCCCTCGACCACCGTGCGGTGGGCCAGCCGCGGGGTGCCGTCGGCGGCCCAGACGACCAGCTCGGGCGCGCCGGCGCCGTCGACCCGGCCGAGCGCCGCCTCGTCCTCGTCGGCGGCGATGCCCACGGTCGCCCGGACCGCGGCGGTGGCCGCCTCGGCGGCCTGGGGCGCGGCGAGGCCCGGGGTCAGGCTGGGAACCGACAGCCGGCCGGCGAAGGCCTGGTCGACGGACTTCACCGAGCCGTCGGCCTTCTGGTGGACGACCAGGTCGCCGCCGATCACCGGAAGGCCCGCGTAGGTCCGGTCGTACCGAAGGTGGCGGGTGCCGTCCTTGTCCACCACCACGTCCTTGGGCACCAGCTTCTCCTGGCCGCCGAGGGCGAGGGCCTGGGCGACCGGGGCGCTCTGCCCGGAGGCCAGCGCGAGCAGCGCGGACTGCTGCTGCGCCGGCGAGGGGGCGGCGGCCTGGGCGGGGACGGCGGCGATCTGGATGACGCCGGCCAGCAGGGCGGTGGCGGAGAGTACGGCTCCGACAGTCAGCTTTCGCTTCACGTACGGGGGTTCCTTCCACGAGACCCGCGGGTGCGTGCGGGTGCGCCGCGTACCGGGGCGCCGGGGTTGGCGCCGTTGGGGCGGTAGGGCGCGGACGTGCCGGTCCCGCGCGGTTCCTGACGTTCCGCCGGAAGTGGGTGGGGCGGCGGAGGTCGGACGGGACGTGGTCAGAAGCATGACAATCGTTGGCAGGGATGGACAGGGCGCCTCCGGGGATTGGCCAGGAACCGCCAGTCCCGGTACGGATGGTTCGGGTGCCGCCCGCTGCCCGGTTTCGGCGGTTCGTCCCCCTGGCGGGACTCCGCCAGCCGGACGGACTTGACAGCCGTCCGGAACGGCCGGACGCCCGGCACCTCCCGCCGGAGGTCCCGGGCGTCCGATGCGCCTGTGGGATGCGTCAGTTGACGTTGACGGCGGCCCAGGTCGCGGCGACGGCGCTGTACTCGGCGCTGGTCGCGCCGTACAGGTCGGCGGCGGCCTTCAGGGTCGCGGTGCGGGCGCCCGCGTAGTTGGTGGTGGAGGTCATGTAGACGGTCAGTGCCTTGTACCAGATCTGCGCGGCCTTGTCCCGGCCGATGCCGGCCAGGGTCGAGTTGTTGTAGGTCGGGCTGTTGTAGCTGACGCCGTTGATGGTCTTGGCGCCGCTGCCCTCGGCGAGCAGGTAGAAGAAGTGGTTGGCCACGCCGGAGGAGTAGTGGACGTCCTTGCTGCCGACCGAGGACGACCAGTAGTCGGCCGAGGCGCCGTCCTTGGAGGGCTGGTCCATGTAGCGCAGCGGGGTGCCGTTGCCGTTGATGTTGATCTGCTCGCCGATCAGGTAGTCCGGCTTGTCGGCGGGCAGGTTGGCGGACCACTCGACCATGGTGCCGAAGATGTCCGAGGTGGCCTCGTTCAGGCCGCCGGACTCGCCGGAGTAGTTGAGGCCGGCGGTGGCGGAGGTGACGCCGTGGGTCATCTCGTGGCCGGCCACGTCCAGCGCGGTCAGCGGGTGGGTGTTGCTGGCGCCGTCGCCGTACGTCATGCAGAAGCAGCTGTCGTTCCAGAAGGCGTTGACGTAGTTGGAGCCGTAGTGGACCCGGCTGGTGGCGCCGACGCCGTCGTTCTTGATGCCGTTGCGGCCGAAGGTGTTCTTGTAGAAGTCCCAGGTGGCCGCCGCGCCGTACTGGGCGTCCACCGCGGCGGACTCGGCGTTGGAGGCGAGGCCGTTGCCGAAGCTGTTGGTGGTGTTGGCGACCAGCGTGCCGGAGCCGGAGGTCTTGTTCTTCAGGGTGAAGGTCGACTGCCCGCCGCGGGTCGCGTCCTTCAGCTGGTAGGAGCTGCCGCTCTGGGTGGTGGTCAGCGGGACGGTGCCGACGAAGACGCCCTTGCCGCTGCCGGTGGCGGTCTGCACCTGCTCGTGGCTGGAGAGCACCTGGCCGCTCGCCGCGTCGGTGACCAGCAGCTGGCTGCTCGGGGTGCCGTCGGCGCGCACGCCCTCGACCGTGGTGCGGTACGCCAGGCGCGGGTTGCCGTCGGTGGCCCACACGACCAGTTCGGCCTTGCCGGTCTGGTGCACGGCGGTCAGCGGGGACTCGTCCTCGTCGGCGGCGATGCCCACGGTGGACTGCACGGCGCCGGTCGCCTGGGCGGCGGCCTTGTCGGCGGGGATCTGCGGGGTGAGGCTCGGCAGGGCGATGGCCGCGCCGATGGCCTTGTCCACGGAGGTGGTCGAGCCGTCGGCCTTCTGGTGCACCACCAGGTCGCCGCCCAGGACCGGAAGGCCGGCGAAGGTGCGCTCGTAGCGCAGGTGACGGGTGCCGTCGGCGTCCACCACGGCGTCCTTGGCCACCAGCTGCTCCTGGCCGCCCAGGGCCAGGGTGTGCGCCACCTTGCCGGCCTGGCCGTTGGCCAGGGCGATCAGGTTGGCGCGCTGTGCGGCCCGGGAGTGCGGGGCGGGGTCCGCCATGGCCACGGTGCTCACCTGGACGACACCGGTGAGCAGGGCGGTGGCGGAGAGTACGGCGACTGCGGCGAGCTTTCGCTTCACGAACGAGTCCTTCCGGGAAACCGCGGTGGGCGCGGTCGCGCCGCGTTCCGGGGGCCGGGGCCGGCACCTGAGGGGCGGAACGGGCGCTGACGTGCAGGCCCCGTGCGGCCGAAGCGGCTTCGCCACCGGTGGGTGGGGGTGGTGGCTACCGAACGGGGTTGGCCGAAAGCATGACAATCGAGCAAATCAAATGACAGGTCTTGCTCATGAATTGGCCAAGTCCCGCCAAGGTGAAGGGTTGTGAACGGGCGGACAAAAGGGGTGAATCGACCGTGCCCGCAGGGGGTTCCCGTCCGAACCGACGCCTGGTGGCGCGGCGCCGGGCCGATCCGGGGTCAACCCCGGTGCGCCGGACGTCCGTTGCCGCACGTTCACACCGGCGCAATGTCCTGGTATGGACCTGGCCGTCCGATTGGCGGGTTCCCGCCACGTGTTGCGCTTGTCCACCATCAGGACGCCTGGTAGCACGCGTCCCGTCCGCCGGTACGGTAAGGAGGTGGCCAAGCCCCTCGCTCTCGACTTCGACCCGATCGCCCGTGCCGACGAGCTGTGGACCCGCCGTTGGGGTGGAGTCCCCTCGATGGCGGCGATCACCTCGATCATGCGCGCCCACCAGATCCTGCTCTCCCGGGTGGACGCGGTGCTCAAGCCGTACGGGCTGACCTTCGCCCGCTACGAGGCGCTGGTGCTGCTGACCTTCAGCCGGACCGGCGAGCTCTCGCTCTCCAAGATCGGCGAGCGGCTCATGGTCCACCCGACCAGCGTGACCAACACCGTCGACCGCCTGGAGCGGGCCGGTCTGGTCGCCCGCCGGCCCAACCCGCTGGACGGCCGCGGCGTGCTGGCGGCGATCACCGGGCGCGGTCGCGAGGTGGTCGAGGAGGCGACCCGGGAGCTGATGGCGATGGAGTTCGGGCTGGAGGAGTACGACGCCGGGCAGTGCCGCCAGGTGTTCGATCTGCTCAGGCCGCTGCGGATCGCGGCCGGCGACTTCACCGAGGGGGCCGAGGGGGCTGCGAAGGAGAGGGCGTGAGGGCGGCTACCCTCGTGTGAGCGGTGCGCGGATCCGGGCGTACCGGCCGACACTGCCGAGCGAGGCGAGGAAGAGTATGAAGGCGACCCCCCTGCTGGGTTGGTACCGGGGCCTGGCCGTTGCGACCGGTGTGGCACTGCTGGTGTTCTGCGGCTTCATGGTCGCGAAGTACGGCTTCGGCGCCGCCGAGGACGTGACCACGTACGTCGCGATGCTGCACGGCTACCTCTACATCGGGTACTTCGTGGTGACCTTCATGCTCGGGCAGAAGCTGAAGTGGCCGATGGGCCGGCTGGTGCTCACCCTGGCGGCGGGCTGCATCCCCTTCCTCTCCTTCGTCTTCGAGCGCAAGGTGGCCCGCGAGGCCGCCGAGAGGCTCCCCGCGGGTGCCGGCGACCGCCAGCCGGCCGGGGTCTGAGCCCGAAGCCTCGCGAGAGCGCCCCTCCCCACCGTGGGGAGGGGCGCTCTCGGCATTCGAGCGGGTCATCCGTCGACAAGTACTAGGACGTCCGAGTAAATTGCTAGGACGTCCTAATAGCTGTGCCGCCCGTCGCCGTGGCGGCCGTACGGAGCGGAGTTCGTGGTCATGGACGCCGAGGAGATCGAGCGCGGCCGGCAGCGCTGGCAGCAGCGGTACGACAAGGCCCGCAAGCGCGACGCGGACTTCACCACCCTCTCCGGCGATGAGGTCGAGCCGGTCTACGGCCCGCCCGCCGGGCAGGCCTACGAGGGATTCGAGCGGATCGGCTGGCCGGGCGAGTACCCGTACACCCGCGGCCTGCACCCGACCGGCTACCGGGGCCGCACCTGGACCATCCGCCAGTTCGCCGGCTTCGGCAACGCCCAGCAGACCAACGAGCGCTACCGGATGATCCTGGACGCGGGCGGCGGCGGCCTCTCGGTCGCCTTCGACATGCCCACCCTGATGGGCTACGACTCGGACGACCCGAAGTCGCTCGGCGAGGTCGGCCACTGCGGCGTGGCCATCGACTCGGCCGCCGACATGGAGGTGCTGTTCAAGGGCATCCCGCTCGGCGAGGTCACCACCTCGATGACGATCAGCGGTCCGGCCGTGCCGATCTTCTGCATGTACCTGGTCGCCGCCGAGCGCCAGGGCGTGGACCCGGCGGTGCTCAACGGCACCCTGCAGACGGACATCTTCAAGGAGTACATCGCGCAGAAGGAGTGGCTCTTCGCCCCGGAGCCGCACCTGCGCCTGATCGGCGACCTGATGGCCCACTGCGCCCAGGGCATCCCCGCGTACAAGCCGCTGTCGGTCTCCGGCTACCACATCCGCGAGGCCGGGGCGACGGCCGCGCAGGAGCTGGCGTACACCCTCGCGGACGGCTTCGCCTACGTCGAGCTGGGCCTGTCCCGCGGCCTGGACGTGGACGTCTTCGCGCCCGGCCTGTCCTTCTTCTTCGACGCGCACCTGGACTTCTTCGAGGAGATCGCCAAGTTCCGTGCCGCGCGCCGGATCTGGGCCCGCTGGATGCGCGAGCGCTTCGGCGCCAAGACCGACAAGGCGCAGTGGCTGCGCTTCCACACCCAGACCGCCGGCGTCTCGCTCACCGCGCAGCAGCCGTACAACAACGTGGTGCGCACCGCCGTCGAGGCGCTGGCCGCGGTGCTCGGCGGCACCAACTCGCTGCACACCAACGCCCTGGACGAGACCCTGGCGCTGCCCTCCGAGCAGGCCGCCGAGATCGCCCTGCGCACCCAGCAGGTGCTGATGGAGGAGACCGGCATCTCCAACGTGGCCGACCCGCTGGGCGGCTCCTGGTACGTCGAGGCGCTGACCGACCGGATCGAGCAGCAGGCCGAGGCGATCTTCCAGCGGATCCTGGACAAGGGCCGCGAGGACCACGAGATCGGCCCGATCACCTCCGGCATCCTGCGCGGCATCGAGGAGGGCTGGTTCACCGGGGAGATCGCCGAGGCGGCCTTCCAGTACCAGCAGTCGGTGGAGAAGGGCGACAAGCGCGTGGTCGGCGTCAACTGCCACCCGCGCAGCGTCACCCCGGAGCTGGAGATCCTGCGGGTCAGCCACGAGGTCGAGCGCGAGCAGGTCCGGGTGCTGCGGGAGCGCAAGGCGGCCCGGGACGAGGCGGCCGTCCGGGCCGGACTGGACGCCATGCTGGCGGCGGCGCGCTCGGGCGAGTCGATGATCCCGCCGATGCTGGACGCGGTGCGCGCGGAGGCGACGCTGGGCGAGATCTGCAACGCGCTGCGCCAGGAGTGGGGGACGTACCAGGAGAACGCGGCGTTCTGACGCGTCGCCCTGCTGACCCTTTGACCCGAGCAGGCCGCCCGTACGGGATCTCCGTACGGGCGGCTTCGCCGTGTCCTCGGCCGGGGCCGGGTTCCCGGCCGGTGGCGGTCAGCAGGCGAAGAGCGGTCCGAGCAGCAGGTCGGTGAAGCGGCGGGTCCACTCCGGGGTGATCGGCTCGCCGCTCACCAGGACGCGGTGCTCGACGGTGCCCGCGATGGTGTCGAAGATGATGTCGACCTCCTCGCGGGCCGACGCGGCGTCGGTGTCCGCCTCCACCTCGCCGCGGGCCTGGGCGGCCGCCCGGCCCTGGCGGACCAGCCGCTTCTGCGGGTCCACGATGGACTCGCGGATCCGGCGCCGCAGCTGCCGGTCGCGGGTGCCCTCGGCGAACAGCGCGAGCAGTGCGGCCTGGGTCTCCGGGCGGGCCAGCAGGTCGGCGAGCTGGGTCACCACGGCCTCGATGTCGGCCCGCAGGCTGCCGAGGTCGGGCATCACCAGCTCGTCGAAGAGGCTGGCGACGGCGTCCACCACGAGCTCGTTCTTGGACGGCCAGCGGCGGTAGAGGGTGGTCTTGGCGACCCCGGCACGGCTCGCCACGTGGCCCATGGTCAGTCCGCCCCAGCCGAGTTCGGCCAGCGCCGCGCGGGTGGCGTCGAGGATCGCGAGGTCGGCGGCGGCGCTGCGCGGGCGGCCCTTGGCCCGGGCGGCGCCTGCGGGTTCCGGGGCCGCGCCCGCGGGTTGTGGGGCCGCGCCGGCCGGGTCGGGGCACGCCGGGTCCGTGCGTTCCGGGCTCGCTGGGGGCTGGGCGGCCGGCACCGGGCCTCCTTGCGCTGTACTGGTAAGTAACTTGGGTGGGGCTGGTAACGGTAGCGACTGTTCGCCCGATCGGGGAGCGGGGCGGTCCGGGAAAGTGGGGCAGGTCACGTCGCCGAACCGCCGGTTGGGCTTGCGGGCGGGGCACCGGCTCCAGTTACGCTACGACTCGTAGCGAAAGCAGTGACAACCAGGCGCCGCATCCCGTGGGACGGGAGCGGCGCGGGCGCGGGTGGGGATCCGCGCCGAACGGTCCAGGCTACCGGGGGAGGGGCGCGGCGCCCGGGAACCCGCACCGCGCGGCCCGCGCGGGGCGACTTTCCGGAGGTTGGTGCCCGCGAGCAGCGCGGACGGGGGAGGATGGTGCCATGCAGCCACGGAATTCGCGTCTCAACAGCTCCGCCCTGCGCGGTGCGGTCGACCTCGCCGCAGTGAAGGCGGCCGGCGAAGCCGCCCAGAAGGCCGAGCAGGCCCGGGCCGAGCGGGCCCGTCAGGCGGCCGCCGCCGAGTCGGCCGGAGCCGCCCCCGCCCAGTCCGCCTACCAGCTCGTCATCGACGTCACCGAGGACACCTTCGAGACCGAGGTCGTCCAGCGCTCCACCGAGGTGCCGGTCGTCATCGACTTCTGGGCCGAGTGGTGCGGGCCCTGCAAGCAGCTGAGCCCGGTCCTGGAGGGCCTGGTCGAGGAGTACGCCGGCCGCTTCGTGCTCGCCAAGATCGACGTGGACGCCAACCCGCTGCTCTCCCAGCAGTTCGGCATCCAGGGCATTCCGGCCGTGATGGCCGTGGTGGCCGGCCAGCTGGTGCCGCTGTTCCAGGGGGCGGAGAGCGCCGCCAACATCCGCAAGATCCTGGACCAGCTGATCCTGGTCGCCGAGCAGCGCTTCGGCGTGGTCGGCGTGGCCGGCGGGGCGGTCGCCCCGGGCGAGGCCGCGGCCGCCGCCCCGCAGCACCCCGAGGACCCGGCGCTGTCCGCCGCGCACGACGCGCTGGACGCCGGCGACCTGGGCGGCGCCATCCAGGCGTACAGGAACGTGCTGGCCGAGCAGCCGGGCAACACCGAGGCCACGCTGGGTCTGGCCCAGGCCGAGCTGCTGAAGCGGATCGAGGGCCTGGACCTCCAGGCCGTCCGGGCGGCGGCCGCGGCCGACCCGAAGGACGTCGAGGCCCAGCTCAAGGCGGCCGACCTGGACCTGGTCGGCGGTCACGTCGAGGACGCCTTCGGGCGCCTGGTGACCACCGTCGGACGGACGGCCGGCGAGGACCGGGACACCGCCCGGCTGCGCCTGCTGGAGCTGTTCGAGGTGATCGGCCCGGAGGACCCGCGGGTCGTCGCGGCCCGTACGGCGCTGGCGCGCGTGCTGTTCTGAGCCCGGCTCCGGTCGGGTTCCGGCCCGGTTCCGCGCCGGTCCTCGGGCTCGACGCCTGGCACGGCGGATGACCTGCGGTGTCGCCAGGTGATTTGGCGACAATCCGGTCAACCGGACAGAGGTTTACCAAATCTTGATTTCACCCGTGGGTGGTCACATTGTGTGATCACCCACGGGTGTTTCGTTGGTGTTTCCGGCGGATTTCGCCATCACGTTTCCTTCAAGACGTCACGCACGGTGCAGCTCGGGCCGATTCCATGATCATCGTCACCGGATGTTGCATTACCCGTCAGTAAGGCACCTCTTGTGCTTCGCCCGGGATTCAAGCACGATCGGCCACGCCCGGTCCCAGACTCCACACCAGCCGACCCCGGTCGGCCACGCGGAGCGCGGGATCCCCACCGGGCGATCCGCCGGCTCCGGCCGGCGGGAGGGAGGGCAGGGGGGTATCCGCGGTCCCACGGCGGTTCCTGTCCTTTTACCGGCCGCGCGGCCCTGCGCGGCCGCTGGTTGTCGCTCGGGGGTGATCGCCGATGTCGTCGGTCCTGCCCGCCGCCCCGCAAGGACGGCCGGTGCTTGGACGGGAGGCCTGCTGCACGCAGGCCGTTCCCGCGTCCGACGACGCCCAAGGCGCTCTCCGCTACCGAGGACGTAGCTCTCTCCCATCCCAGGCCCCCACCGGTGCGGGACGCACCGCCGGGGAGCCGGAGATGTACGTCCTAGAAGGAGGACTCGCATGTCCCAGACCTACGGCAAGACCCGCTGGAAGCGCTTCGCACTGGTGATGGTGCCGAGTGTCGCCGCCACCGCGATGGTCGGCGTCTCGATCGCCAACAGCGCGCTCGCCGCTTCGTTCAGCATTTCCGGCCAGCAGTTCAAGGTGCACGCCTCCCACCTGGAGGGCAAGAACTTCTCGCAGTTCGGCACCGTCGACATCGAGGCCAACGGCGCGCCGCACCCGGTCGCCGTCTCGGCGTTCGAATCGGCCGAGATCACCAACATGTGCCAGTCCGTGGTGACCGACCTGACCGGGTTCGGCCTGGGCAAGATCACCCTCCAGCTGAACGCCGGTGGCAACGGCACGCCGGTGCACGCCGAGAACCTGCTGATCGACATGGAGGAACTGAAGGCCGACGCGACCTTCGAGCAGATCAACATCGGTCAGGACGCCTCCACCGTTCCCGGCACGGCGACCCAGGGCTGGAAGCCCCACCCGGGTGTCACCGCCGCGGGCGGTGGCAAGGGCCTGCCGACCGGTCCCACCGGCTTCGCCCAGGCTGCCCAGAAGGCCTCGCTGGACAACGTCGAGCAGAAGGCCCGTGCCACCTCGGCCGGAAAGTTCGTGCTCAACGGTCTGAGCCTGTCGCTCAAGAGCGGCGACGGCCCGGACAAGGAGTGCTACTGATCCCTGCCTGACGGCGTGCCGACAGGCGCGCCCGGCAGACGGGTCTTTCGCGGGCCGGGGGCGGCGGGTTCCGCCGTTCCCGGCCCCACGCCAGTCGTTGTCCCCTCGTAGCGATGCCGAGGAGCTGCACCATGTCCAGCGCAACGGTCGAAACCCGGACCGGCCGCCAGAATCCGATCGGGTCGTTCTGGCGGGGCTTCCGCACGTTCCGTCGCACCAGGCCCTTCTGGGGCGGCCTGCTGGCCATGATCGCCGGCGTCCCGATCCTCTACTTCCCGTACGCGCACCTGGCGCTCGGCAGCGTGACCATCGCGATGTCGACCACGGCGGGTGCCGGTTCGCTGCTCATCGGCGTCCTGCTGATCGCCCTCGGCATAGCCGGGTGGTTCCAGCAGGCCGTCAGGGTCTTCGCCGGCATCGCGACCATCCTGCTGACGCTGGTCTCGATCCCGATGTCCAACCTGGCCGGCTTCGGCTTGGCCCTGCTGCCCGGTCTGATCGGCGGGGGGCTGCTGGTCTCCTGGGCGCCGCTGCCGCAGCCGCAGGCCGAGTCGGCGGCCGCGCCGGCGGCCGAGGGCGGGCGCGGACGCCGGGCCGACGCCGGCAAGGACGCCGGGGACGCCACGGCCACCGTGGCCCAGAGCGTCGCCACCGAAGTCACCGCCGAACTGCCCGCCCAGGGCGCGCCGCAGGCCGCCGGGCCCGTTGCCGGAGCCGCCGTCCCGAAGCAGGCCGGCGCCGTGGACCAGGAGGAGGCGCGGTGACCGGGCCGGCCGAGCAAGCCGACGGTACGACCGTTCCCGCGCAGCGCTCCGGCCGGCACGCGGCCCCGCGCACGCCCGTACGGGTCCGGCTGAGA
The DNA here is from genome assembly GCF_042801945.1 of Kitasatospora sp. NPDC057542. NCBI lineage: Bacteria > Bacillati > Actinomycetota > Actinomycetes > Kitasatosporales > Streptomycetaceae > Kitasatospora > Kitasatospora sp. NPDC057542. Next base: position 378 of record NZ_JBHVFE010000275.1, on the reverse strand, counting down.
GGCCGGGCGCTGGCGATGGCGGCGGTGCCGACCGCGTTGCTGATGGCCGCCGCCTACACGCCCAACCCGGCGGTCGCCGAGTCCGCGGCGGGCAAGCCCTGTGGCAACGTGCCGGCCGTCGTGCCGGACGTCGCGCCGATCGAGACGCCGGTGCCCAAGAGCGAGCTGCCCGAGCCGCCGCCGGGCCCGTCCACCGCGCCGAGCCCGGCCCCGACCACGGCGCCCCCGGCCGGCCCGTCGACCGACCCGGGTTCGGTGCCGACCCAGGCGCCCACCGCGCCCGCCCAGCAGCCCACCTCGCCGGTCAAACCGTCGGCCGCCGGGACGGCCACCCAGCCCGCCGCCCAGAAGTCCGCCGCGGCCGGCGCGGGTGCGCCG
>NZ_JBHVFE010000274.1:0-11914 GCF_042801945.1 Kitasatospora sp. NPDC057542 | reverse complement strand
TTCCGGCTGTCTGTGCGCCGCCAGGGACTCGAACCCCGGACCCGCTGATTAAGAGTCAGCTGCTCTAACCAACTGAGCTAGCGGCGCCTGCTGACAGAGAAGACTCTAGCAGCGCCGTGCGGCCGAGCCAAAATCGAATACCGGTCGTCCCGCGTTCACCCCCCGGTCACGACGGCCGCCCCGGCGGGAACCGGCGCGCCCGGCTCGCGCGCCGCCCGGACACAGGCCCACAGCACCACCGCGGCGCCGGGCAGCCGGGGCTCCCGCTGTTCGGGCGCGACGATCCACCGGCCGGCGCCCTGCCCGGGGGAGTCCGGGCTGTTCAGCACCCGCTGCAGGGGCGGCACGGTCACCGCGTCGCCCTTGCCGTGGCACAGCAGCGGCGGCACGTCCCGGGCCCACTCCTCCCAGGCCAGCAGCCGGCGCAGCCGGGGTGCCGCGCCCGGCTGGACGAACAGCAGCATCCGTCCCCGATGGACGGCCACCGGACCGCAGCCCGGCCCGGACGTCCACATCTCGTCCAGCACCCGGCGGCCGAACAGCGCCGGCATGCTGATCACGTCGAAGGCGCGCCCGCAGGGCAGAACCGAGGGCGCCCAGGGACGGCTCTCCCACAGGGCGCGCATGCTGCGCGGGTACTCGCTGGCGGAGGCCAGCCAGGCCTCCCCGGCCGCGCTGACGTACTCCACCGAGGGGTACATCACCGACTGCTGCGTCACCGACTGCTGCGTCCAGATCTCCACGGAGAGCAGCCTGCGCGGCGCGTGCCACCGGTGGGACGGAAAGCGCGGTTCGCCGGACGGCGCGGCGGGGGATCGCGTACCCTTCCCCGCCGCGCATATGCCAGTGGCCCGTGTCCGGCTTGCGTGCGCCGGGGCTCAGTCCTCGTGCCGGCGCGGCTGGAGCAGGGTGCGGCCGTACTCGATCATCTTGGCGGCGTAGTCCGGGGTCCAGTCCGCCCGCTGGGCGATCTCGGCGTCGGACAGCGCGTCGAACCGGCGCGGGTCGGCGAGCTGCGCGGCGGCGACCGCCTGGAAGTCCGTGGCCCGCTCGGCGGCCGCCCGGAAGGCCAGGGCCAGTTCCGTGGAACGGCGCAGCAGCTCCGCCGGGTCCTCGATCGACTCCAGGTCGAAGAATCGTTCCGGCTCGGGTTCGGCGGACTGCGGCTCGAACAGCAGCTGGACCGGACGCAGGCGCCTGGTGGGCTCGGACGACTCTGGGGAGTCGGGCATGGACGGACACCTCCGGGTCTCGGGTGGGGTGAAGGGAATCTGCTCCGGGCCGCGCCGCCCGGTCGTGGCCGCCGTCCATTGTCTCGCGGCAGCGGCCCGTAGCGGAACGGTGCGCACGCGAGCGCTATTCCCCGGCGCGTGCCGGGCGTGTGACTCGCGCGCTGCGCTTCCGGACCGCATGCGAACCGGTTGTCCCGGGTACCGGCCGCTCCGGCCCGCCGGTCGTTCCGGCGGGCCGGTCACATCGAGGCGGACCGGCCGTCCATCGATACGGGAGAACCCCCATGCGTGTGAGAAGGGGCCTCACGGCCCTCGCCCTGCCCGTCCTGTCCGTACTGGGCGCCCTGCTCGCCGTCGCCGCCTCCGTCGCCCCGCCCGCCGCGGCCGCCGAGACGGCGCTGGTGGTCACCGGAGAGCCGAGCGGCCCGGGCGGCGCCTCGACGGCGACCTGCCCGTCCGGCACCCACCTGACCGGCGGCGGCTACCGGCTCCAGCCGGACGCGGACGGCCCGGTGCGCGCCAACGGCCCCACCGCCGACGCGAGCGGGTGGAGCGCGCAGGCGCAGCGGGGATCGGTGGTCGCCTTCGCGGTCTGCGAGACGGAGGACTGAGCCCGACGGCTACCTCAGGTGGACCCGGTGGCCGCTCAGGTGGTGCAGCACCTGGTGGTTCGCCTCCCAGCCGTCCGGGAAGGTCACCGGGACGCCCAGCTGCACCGGCTCGGTCGCGGGGTGCTCGTCCAGCAGCTCGGCGATCCCGGCCCGGGCCACCACGATGCAGGCGTGCCGGTGCCGGGAGGCGAGCACGCAGAGCCGGCCGGTCTCCAGGTGGAAGGCGGTCGCGTCGGGGCGCCCGGAGAGCGGGTGCAGCACCACCGTGACGTCGTACTCGCGGCCCTGCAGGCGGTTGGCGGTGTCCACCGTGACGGCCGGACCGGCCGCGCCGTCCACCGGCACGCCCACCTTGAGCAGCGCCGCGCGCACGGCCGCCGCCTGGTCCCGGTGGGCGGTGCCGACGGCGATCCGGTCCGCGGTGAGCGGTGCCTCGCCCTGCTCGGAGTGGGCGGTCAGCCCGCGCTCCAGCAGTCGGCGGACGGTGGCCGCGACGGCCGCCACGGCCTGCGGGTCGGTCCGTACGGTGTGCCGGGCGGGCAGCTCCAGCAGGGCCCAGCCGTGTGCGGCGGCCCGGTCGATCACCGCGTCCAGGGCCGAGCCGTCCGGGCGCACGGCGGCGGTCAGCCGGCGGTCGTCCGGGCCGGTGCCGGAGCGGAACGGCGTGTACGGGTAGAAGGCCCGGGAGATCAGTGGGGCGGCGCTGGCGGGCAGCCGCCAGGAGACCGGCAGCCGGTGCGGCTCGATCTCCGGGTTGTGCGCCAGCAGGGTGACCACCGCGCTGCTGGACGGGTCGTACGACAGTCCGGCCCACTGCTCGGTGCCGACCACGGTGAACGGGTCCAGCTGGCCCGGGTCGCCGACGAACAGCGCCCGCTCGAACAGCCGGGCCACCGCGAGCAGGGCGTCCGAGCGCATCTGGTACGCCTCGTCGACGATCGCGTGCCGCCACGGGGCCTCGGCCCGCACCCACTGCCACTTGGCCGCGGTGGAGATCACCACGTCGTGCTCGACCAGGTCGGCGACCTTGTCGGAGGGCGTGACGCCGGCGTGCTTCAGCACCTCCGGGCCGGGCCGGGAGTCCGCGGCGTGCAGCCGGCCGATCGTCAGCTCCGGCGCCTTCTCGGCCAGCCGGCCGACCAGGTCGTCCACCTGGCCGTTGGTCTGGGCGACGATCATCAGCCGCTCGCCGGCCTCGACCAGCTCGCGTGCGGCCCGCACCACGAGCGTCGACTTGCCGGCGCCGGGCGGGGAGTCCACCACCACGCCGCGCGGGGCGCCGGCCGGCGGGCGGACGGTGGCCGCCAGGATCCGGGCCACCGCGGCGTCGGCGGCCGCGCCCGGGGCCTGCTCGGGGGTCATCGGACGGTTCACTCCCACTCCTCGGAGACGGACGGGGCGGGTACGGGCGTGGCGCCGGGCGGGCCGCCGTGGGTCCAGGGGGTGTCGTCCGGCTCGGGCAGCGGCGCGGACTGGCGCACCGTCAGTTCGAACAGGGTGAAGGTGACCGGCTCGCCGGGCTCGGGCAGACTGCCCGGCTCCGGCTCCTTCTTGCGGCCCATGCCGGACAGCACCCGCAGGGTGAGGGTGCCCTCGGCGGCGTCCACCGCGACGATCTCCGCCTTCTGTGCGGGCGGACCTCCCCCGGCCTCCGGACGGGGTGGCCCCCATACCCGGTGCACCTCCCGGCCGAGGTCCGCGTGCGGGCGGTCGACGGTGCGCAGGGTGACCAGCGGGCGCGGCTTGGGGGAGCGGCCGGTGGTGTCCCAGTCCGGCACCACCTCCGTCACCACGCCGCTGAACGCCTCGCCGGCCAGCCGGTGCTCGGCCATCGCCAGCGGGTCGTCCAGCGCCTCCTGGACGTCGAGGCGGGCCTGCTCGCGCTCGCGCTGGGCGAGCTTGCGGGCGGCGGTGACGGCGTCGTCCTGCCGGGGCTGCGGCGGCTCGCCGGCCGCCAGCCGGTCCCGGTGGCCGGTGTAGGACCAGCGGTCGCCGGTCCAGCGCTCCTCCAGGTGGCCGGCCGGCGGCAGGGCGCGCAGCAGGTCCAGGCCCTGCCAGACGTCCCGCCAGGTGGGCAGCAGGACGGACGTCAGCGCCTCCTCCAGCGCCGTCACCGCGGCCCGTACGGCCGCCCGGGCGCGCTCGGCGGCGGCCTCGTCGCGCTGCTCGGCGCTGTGCTGCAGGGCGCCCACGGCGGAGTCGTAGCGGGCGATCGCCGGGGCGAGCACGAACTCGTCGAAGCGGGGGTCGGTGGCCGGGCCGGCCGGCGGGTGCAGCAGCTGCCCCCGGTCGTCCCGGGCGGACTCGGCCAGCTCGGCCGCCTGCGCGCCGGTCAGGCCGTCCGGCGGGCGGTGCCAGGCGAGCCGGGCCGCCAGGTGCTGGTCCTCCAGGTGGCTCTGGCCGGTCGCCCAGTGCCGGGCCAGCAGGCCGGTCATCGGCAGCAGCAGCGAGGAGCCGGGCACCTGGGCGCGGTCGGTGAGGTGGGTCAGCCAGCGGCCGAGCAGCGGCACCCGGACCGGCGCCGGGTAGGGCCCCGGCTCCTCGTCTTCGGTGGTGCGGCGGAAACGGGTCGAGCGGCCGATCAGGGCGAGGTGGTGCACGCCTGCGCTGTTGGGCACGATCAGCTGCGGGGCGTCCGCGCACAGTTCGCGGAACACCTGGGTCTTCTCGCCGGTCTCCGGGTCCTTCTCGGAGCCCTCGATCTGCTCGACGTCCTCGGCGAAGGACTCCAGGTAGGGCAGCAGGTCGGCGGCCAGCTCGGCCAGGAAGTCGAACCGCAGGGTGCGGTTGAGCGGCTGCGGCACCAGGTGCAGCCGGGGCGCGTCCCGGTCGGTGCCGAGCATCACCGCGAGCGGCGCACCGGACTCACCGGCGGCGGTCAGCGGGACCAGCACCATCGGGCGCTCCGACAGGTGCCGGTGCCGGACGGTGGCCAGCGGCTCGGCCCGGCCGCTGCGGACCGCCTCCAGCCGGGCGAGGGTGGTCAGCAGACTCATGCGGAGGCCCCCAGGGCCGCCGTCCCCAGAGCCGTCGTGTCCAGGGCCGCCGTCCCCAGCGCCTCGGCGCGCAGGGCGGCCGCGTAGGCCAGGCGCTCGGCGGCGTCGTCCGCGCCGTCGAGGTCGCCGCTCTTCGTGCCGGCGGCGGCCAGCGCCTCGGCGACCGTACGGATGCTGCCCAGCTCGCCGCGCACACCCCGGCCGAGCTGCTCGACCCGGTCGTCGCAGCGGGCCCGGGCGCGGCAGTGGAAGCCGAGTTCGCAGGTGGAGAGGCAGTCCGGGCTGTACGCGGCGGGCACCGCCTCGACCGAGGCGGTCAGCTGTTCGGTGGTCCGGGCCGGTGCGCCGTCCTCGTCGGCGGCCAGGTCGAAGTCGGCGTCCGGCGGCAGTGCTGCCAGCAGCCCGCCGATGCCGGTCATCCGGCCCAGCTGGCGGCGGGTGGTGGCCAACTCGCGGCGGACGTCCACGGCGACCGCGGTCGGCCGGTTGCCGAAGTCCTTCGGGCAGACCAGCAGCACGCTGGTGCGGGGGCTGCCCGGCAGCCGCTGCTCGGTGTACGGGTCCTCGTCGAGCGGCTGCCCGGCCGCCGTGGCCGCGGCCCGCTGGAGCGCCAGCACGTACACGGCGGCCTGCCGGGCGGCGGCTCCGACCTTGGTCGGGTCCGCGCTGCCGTCCAGCACCGGGAAGGACTTGATCTCGACCACGGTGCACCGCCCGCCGTGCACCACCAGCGCGTCCGGCTCCAGGTAGGCGGTGCTGCCGGCCACCTCCAGGCGCAGCATCGGGTGGTCCAGCAGCGTCCAGGCCTCCGGGTCGGCGGCAGCCCGGGCCAGCGCCTCGGCCGTCCGGTCGGCGCGCACGGCCGGGCCGGAGCGGTGCAGCAGGTCCGGCACCCGGAGCGGGGCGTGGCCGTCCGCCGGGACGCCCAGGTGGTGGCGGAGCGGCTCCAGCAGCGGGGCGTAGCCGTCCGCCTTCAGCCGGGACTCGAAGATCACGCCGCGGGCGATGGCGAAGGGGGACTGGCCGAAGGGGGCGGGGCGGCCGAGCCGGGCCGCCAGCGCCGACTTGTCCACCCCGGCCGCGTCGAGCACGGCGCGGCGGTGGCAGCCCGGATTGGCGGCGAGCGCGGCGAGGGAGCGGGCGTTCAGACTGCGCTGCGGGGCCGGTCCGCGCAGTTCCGCGAGCCGCTGGGCGAGCGGCTCAGCGGGCCCGCCGGGCGGGACGTTCGTCGAGACGTTCATGGTGCGGCCCAGTGTCGCATCCGGGTCCGACAATGCGGTGCGGACCGGCCGTTGGGCGACGTACCGGGTGGCCGGAACCGCATGCCCGGCGGGCCGCGGTCACCGGCGTGCGACCGTGGCCGCCGGTACGGTCCCGCGTCGTGGCAGCCGTCCGGGTGGGGGATCATGGAGCCCGGTGCTCAATGGTGAGACCGACCGTTGCCACCGCCCGTTGCGAGGAGCCGCCCATGCCCGCCCGAATCGTGCTGGTCCGCCACGGCGAGACCGAGTGGTCCGCCACCGGCCGCCACACCGGCCGCACCGACATCCCGCTGACCGAGGAGGGCCGGGCGATGGCCCGGGCCCTCGGCGCCCGACTCGCCAAGGCCCCCTGGAACGGGCTGCCGGACGCGCTCGTCTACACCAGCCCGCTCGGCCGGGCCAAGGAGACCTGCGAGCTGGCCGGCTTCGGCGACCGCGCGGTGGAGCGTCCGGAACTGATGGAGTGGGACTACGGCCGGTACGAGGGCCGCACCGGTGCGGACATCCGGGCCACCGACCAGCCCGGCTGGCTGATCTGGCGCGACGGGGTGCCCGGCGGCGAGAAGCTCTCCGAGGTGGCCGCCCGGGTGGACGCCTTCCTGGCCGCCCTCAAGGACGAGCACGGCGTCCCGGACCCGGACACCACCGTGATGCACTGCGCCGACCGGGACGTCGTCCTGTTCGCGCACGGCCACCTGCTGCGCATCCTGACCGCGCGCTGGCTGGGCCTGCCGCCCGAGTTCGCCCAGCGGTTCAAGCTCGGCACTGCCGCGCTCTGCGTGCTGTCCTGGGAGTACGGCGCTCCGGCGGTGGAGGTCTGGAACGACCTGTCCCACCTGGAGGGCCTGGGCGCCGGGCACTGACCCCCGGCCCGGCGGGAGACGCCGTCCGCACATGGGCGGCGGAGCGCGGTCCGTGCCCGCTCCGCCGCTTCCCAGCCGTTCGGGACCGGCCCGCAGTGGAGCGGGCGCAGGCCCGGGGCCGGGGGCCGGAGGACTCCGACGCCGGTAGGGGTCACGGCACTCGACGTGATGTCGGCGATGGCGGCGGGCGTACCCGTCCGGCGGCCGACACGGTCGCGCTGCCTCCGAACGAGCACCGGCGGCCGAACCGTGGGCGGCAGGAGCGCCTGCGGCGGAGTCCGCGAGGCGGGCCTCAGGCCGCCGCCCGGTCGTAGTCGGTCAGGAACCGGCGCACCTCGGGCACCGCGACGTGCGGGCGCAGCCGTCCGGCGGTGTCCGCGAGCATGCTCCGGATCCGGGCCGAGCCGACGTCACCGAACAGTGCGACGGTGGCCGAGCCGTGGTGCGCCGCACCCGCCAGATCCCCGCGGCCGAGCCGGTCGTGGGCCAGCTCGGCGGTGTACAGCACCCGGTTGCGGACGAAGTGCGGCTTCTGGAGCGTTATCGCCAGCCCGGCCTGCTCGCTGGCGCGGTCCCAGTCGCCGAGTGCCGACCAGCACTGCGCCTGGAGGCCGGCGATCTCGGCCTCGCCGAAGAAGGACATCCACTCCGGGTCCTGCTCGCCGGGGCCCCGGTCGAACAGGGCGTACGCCCGGCCGAGCGCGCGCTCGCAGGAGGCGCGGTCCTGGAGCAGCGCCCAGGCGCCGGCCTCGCGCATGGTCAGCAGGGCGAGCAGCCGGTCGGAGTCCAGCCCCCGGGCGGCGACCTGCCCGGCCTGGGCGGCGCGCAGCGCCTCGCGCGGGCGGCCGGCGTCCCGGGCAAGGAAGGCGCTGTTGCAGAAGACGTGTGCCTCCAGGGCGGAGTCCCCGGCCATCCGGGCGGTGGCGAGCGCCTCGGAGTAGAACGAGCGGGCGTCCGCGAGGCGGTTCGAGTCGTGCGCCAACCAGCCGACCGAGATGGCGAGTTCGCCCGCCCCGGCCTGGAGCCGGCGCTCCGTCTCGGCGCTGTACTCGCACTCGTTGAGCAGCACGTACGCGTTGCGCAGCGACTGCCCGGCGAGTTCGTACAGGGCGTCGGCGCCGTGCGCGTCGTCGGCCAGCCGGATCTCCCGGACGGCCTGTTCGACGCCGAGCACCTCGGCGGCGCCGACCCGGCGCAGCGGTGCCACCGGCCAGGGCCGACCGGGCACCAGCGGTTCGCCGCCGAGCGGCGACGGTGCGGTGAACTCCGCACCGGGAAGGACGCCTTGGCCGGTGAGTGCACCGGAGGCGCCGTCGGCACCGGCCTGTCGGCCGGCGGCCGCGGCCGGTCGGTCGATGCCGATCACGGTGGCCAGCGCGGTGGTGCCGCCGGCCAGGAACGTACGGCGACGCACGTCGTCGTTCTCCTCGTCGAGATAGGGCGATCCATCGGGCCCCCGGGGCACCGCGCCGGGGCTCGGCCACGGGGGCCCGTCCGGAGCGGCTGGATCCGCGTACGGCGAGGCAGCGTACGGGAGTTGAGTGGAGAGAGGTGAGCGCGGGGCGGGCAGGGGCGGGAACGTCGGGTGGAGCGGAGGCGGTTCGACCCGTCCGCCGGACCCGTCCGCCGAGCGGCGGCGGACGGAGGTCCGGGGGGCGAAGCCGAGGTCGGCGAGCGTGCGGTCCGGCCACATGTGCCGGAACACCCGCTCGTAGGCGTAGTTGGGGCAGCGGATCTCACCGGACTCGACCCGTCCGACGTAGCGGGCGTCGCAGGACACGTGCTCGCCGATCTCGCGAGCGGCTCTGCGGACGGCCGTGGCGAACTCGCCCGGTGAGCGGTCGCCGCGCAGCGCGCGCATCACGGTGTTGGGGGACGGTCGGTTCGGCTCGGCCGGTGGGGTGGCTGCCATGGCGCCGAGAGTACTCGGAGTCACCGAGTGGCCACAGTCGGTTGGTGGGGCATTGACCGTCAATCCAGGGCAAAACGGGCGATGTTGCGGGATATCTGCCATGAAATGCCATGCCTTGCTGTAAGGCGCCCCGTGGCCCGCGGTGCGCCCGCCGCGTTGTCCTGGTACGCGGAAAAGCCCATGCCGTCGCCCCCCGGCCCGTCCCAGCCCGGCGGCCCGTCCCAACGGCTGTGCTTCCGGAACCGACGAGGTACAGGAGGGCCCATGACGGCCACCGGACTGCCGCAGTACCGACCCGTCCCCGGGGGAGTGCTCGCCGGCGCGGCCCCCGCCCTGCTCCCCGAGCCCGGCGACGACCGGGCCCCGGGCCGGGGCCCGGTCGAGGGCAGCCGCGTCCCCCGCGGCAGCCGCCGGCGCGAACGCGCCGCCCCCGACGAGGGCACCCTCGTCACCGCCTGCGACACCGTGACCGTCGCCCTGCGGCACGGCCTGGAGGCCGTCGACATCCTGAGACTGCGCCGCGCCTGCGGAGTCGTCCTGCAGAGCCGCAACGGCAGCACCGTCTCCTTCCTCGTCCCGGCCGGCACCTGGGAGACCTGGCACCTGCCCGGCAGCTCCTGTACCGCGGGCGCGCTCGTGCCCGCCGCCACCGACCCGCGCTGGGTGATCCCGCCCTCCGGCGTCGGCCGCACCGCGCGCCCCACCGACGCCTGGGTGCTCCGCTCCGCCCTCTGCGAGGCCGCCTGCACGCTCACCGCAGGCGGCCTCGGCCCGTTCTAGCAGGCGTACCGCGCGGATCCCGCCGGGCCCGTGAGCCTCCGGCCGGGTCCCCGCGGCACGCCCCTGACCTGTGGGTGTCCCTCCACGGCGGCGATAATGGCCGGCATGGGACGAAGCAGCAGAGCCGCGCGCGGCCCGGAGCCGGCGGCCACCACCGGACCGGGCGGACGCACCCACGCCCAAGGCCCGCTCAGCCGTCCTGTCGGCTCGGGCCTGGCCGAGCTGCGCCCGGACCGCGACCGCCCCGCCGCCTGGTCGCTGCTGATCGACGGCGCCCCGCAGTCCCTGGTCGACCTCGCCGACCCCACCCACCTCGGCTTCGAGTACCAGCGCCGGCTCGGCCACCTGATCGACCTGGTCGCCCCGCCCGGCCGCCCGCTCACCGTCCTGCACCTCGGCGGCGGAGCCCTCACCCTGGCCCGCTACACCGCCGCGACGCGGCCGCGCTCCCGCCAGCAGGTCGCCGAGATCGACACCGCGCTCACCGAACTCGTCCGCGCCGAACTCCCGTTGGAGCGCGGCTGGCAGATCAAGGTGCGTGGCGCGGACGCCCGCAGCGTGCTGGAACGCACCCCCGAAGGCAGCGTCGACCTGGTGATCACCGATGTCTTCTCCGGGGCTCGCACCCCGGCCCACTGCACCACCGTCGAGTTCACCACCCTCGCCGCCCGCGCCCTGGCCCCCGGCGGTTGGTACACCGCCAACATCGCCGACGGCGGGGCCCTGCCCTTCGCCCGCTCCCAGGTCGCCACCCTCGGCGCGGTCTTCCCCGAACTGTGCCTGATCGCCGACCCCGCCGTGCTGCGCGGCAAGCGCTTCGGCAACGTCGTCCTGGCCGCCGCCCACACCCCGCTCCCGATCGCCGACCTCACCCGCCGCGCCGCCTCCGACTCCGCCCACGCCCGGGTCGAACACGGCCGCGCCCTCACCGACTTCGCGGCCGGCGCCACCCCGGCGACGGACGCCACGGCGGCTCCGTCCCCGGAACCGCCGCCGGGGGTGTTCCGCTGACGGCCCGCCCGTCGCCGCACGGGCACCGGGCCGAAGGTCCAACGCGGGTGGGCCGCGTCAACCCGCCGAGCCTGTCCCCGGGCAGCCATCGTCCCGCGCGTCCGCCGGTGCTCCTCCGCGCCGAGTCGCCCGCCGTAAAACCGTTGGCGGACGACCGAGTCGCGGCCGACAATGGCGCTGCCATCCGGCCACCGACCCGAAGGGGGCGCCATGGAGATCAGACCGGCCCGGCCGGAGGAGGCCGCGCTGCTGACCGGCATCGCGCTGCGGGCCAAGGCGTACTGGGGCTACGACGAGGCGTTCATGGCCGCCTGCCGGGCGGAGCTGGCCGTGGACGCCGGCGTGATCGAGCGGTCGACCACGATGGTGGCCGAGGACGGTGGCCGGGTGCTGGGGTTCGTCTCGCTCTCCGGTGCACCGCCGACCGGGTCGCTGGACCTGCTCTTCGTCGAGCCCGAGTCGATCGGCCGCGGCATCGGCCGCGCGCTGTTCGAGCAGGCCCGGAGCCTTGCCGTGGCGTTCGGCCTGCGCCGGCTCACCATCGACTCCGACCCGAACGCCGAGCCGTTCTACCTGGCGATGGGGGCCACCCGGATCGGCAGCATCCCGTCCGGCTCGATCCCGGGGCGTGAACTCCCGCAGCTGGTCCTGGACCTGGCGACGCCGTAGGCAGGGGGCCGGCGGCCGCCGCCCGGGCCCGCTCAGTGGCCGCGGGGCAGTCCGCGGTGCTTGCACATGGCCGCCCCGGTGAGCAGCAGCCCGGCGGCGATGGGGGCGAGGACGGCGGTCGCGGTGGCGGGGCCGTCACCGGAGGTGGCCGCCGCGGCGGTGCCGACGATGGCCACCGGTTCGGGATTCCTGCCGCCGCCCGGTACGGCGGGAGCCGTGGAGCCGGGCGTCCGGTCGGGCCCGGTGACGGGCGCGGCCTCGTCGACGGCCGTGGCCGCCGCCTCCTGGACCACCGGTCCGTCCGTGGCCTCGCGCTGCCGGGGGGCGGTGGGGCGGGCGGCCGCCCTGGCGTGGCGTTGGCCGGCGGAGGGCGGGTCGGCGGCCCCACCCCCGCGGGATTCGCGGAGCCGGTCGGGCCAGGTCCGGGCGGGGACGGTGCCGAGCAGGCCGGAGGCGAGTGCGAAGGCGTCGGGGACGGCCGCCCGCTGGCCGGGCAGTGGCAGGCCGCCGGCCCGGATGCGTTCCTGGAGGGCGTCGCCGACCGTCCCGCTGACCCCTGCGACCCCGTCGGCCGGGCC
>NZ_JBHVFE010000273.1:0-11917 GCF_042801945.1 Kitasatospora sp. NPDC057542 | reverse complement strand
GGGTTCTGTTCCGTGGCCGCAGCCTGCTGCGGATCGGTGTTATCGAGCATGCGGGTGGATCTCCCGTCAGGCCCCCGGGCTCCGCATCCGGGCACGGCGCGGCACCGCTGGGTGGCCGGCATCGCGACGATGCCCGGACCGGACCCTTTGACGGTGCCGCCGCGCGGACGCGAGGCCGCACAGGGGCTCGTAGTCTCGCTCGGCGCCCCGCGCTCGGCGGGGTGTCGAAAGTCTTCTGGTCTGACCAGTCTTCTGAGGTTTTCCCAAGCTGCGCCGTCCCCCAACCCCGGGTGGCTCCCGGACGGGGTCCCGGACCGGCCGACCTTCCTGGTCGGCAGGCCCCGGGTGGCAGGCCTGCGCTGCGACGACGCTCGCTCCCCTGGGGAGCCGCGGGAACCCTGGAGGACCGTCGGGCCCAGTGAGGCACTGGGCCCGGCCTCCCCCCGCTAGGCGGGCGCGGTAGCGTGCGGGCCTGCGGTCGGCTCCGAGCCGACCGGGGCCGCGGCGCGGTCGAGCGCCAGCGGGTCGGTCACCGTGCCGGTCTCCTCGTCGAGCGGCCCCTGCGCCAGCCTGGTCACCTCTGCGGGGACCGGCGGCGCCAGGTCGGCCGTCGCACGGAGACCGGACAATACGTCGTCGGGTCGTACGGCGGGTGTGGCGTGTCGTACTACCAGGCGCAGTATCGCACAGGCACGGCCGGTCCGAACATCGCGGTCGGTTCCGGCCTCGCTGTCCGCACCGGCCTCGACCTGGACCGGGACGGCTTCCAGCGCCGCCACCGCGCCCCGCGCGTCAAAGACCCGCAGGCCGTTCTTGGTGCGGCGCTCGACCTCGACCCGCTCGGCGGCGAGGAAACGTGCGACCGCGTCGGCGGCCGTGTCCGGCTCGACGCCGTCCAGCCGGACCAGCCACTCGGAGGCCTCCAGGCGCTCCACGAAGTTCGGCGTCCGCACCTCGACCGCGTCGATCACGTCCAGGCCCGTCGGCAGCGACTCGTCCAGCTGCGCCCGCAGCTGCTCGGGGTCGCGGACAGCGGCCAGGCCGATCTCCAGGTACTCCGCCTCGCTCGCCACCCCGGTCGGGGCCGCGTTGGCGTAGGAAACCTTCGGGTGCGGGGTGAAGCCGGCCGAGTAGGCCATCGGAACGGCGGACCGGCGCAGGGCGCGCTCGAAGGCGCGCTGGAAGTCGCGGTGGCTGGTGAAGCGGAGCCGGCCGCGCTTGGTGTAGCGGAGACGAATCCGCTGCACCGTCGGCGCGGGCGGCGGACCGTCGGGCGTACGGCGTGCCAGGGTCGCTCAGTCCTTAGTCAGTTGTCCCCGTCCGGCGTGGCGTCTTCCCGTCACTGTCCGGACTCTGTCACCTCAAAGGGTACGCGCCCCGCCACCCCCCTCGCTCCGCCCCTGGTCAGAGCCGGTCCTCAGTCGACATTGAGGTCTTCGTCACATGCGGGGGCCGGGGCGGCGGCCGCCCGGTCAGAGAGAAGGATTCCCCCGCCGGATCAGTCCGGCGGGGGAATCCTCGATGGCGCTCAGGGGCTACTTGTTGACGACCGTCAGGGGGAGCATCTTCTTGCCGGTGGGGCCGATCTGGATGTGGGTGTCCATCTGCGGGCACACGCCGCAGTCGAAGCACGGGGTCCAGCGGCAGTCGTCGACCTCGACCTCCTCCAGGGCGTCCTGCCAGTCCTCCCAGAGCCAGTCCTTGTCGAGGCCGCTGTCCAGGTGGTCCCAGGGCAGCACCTCCTCGTAGGAGCGCTCGCGGGTGGTGTACCAGTCGACGTCGACGCCGGTGCCGGCCAGGGCCTTGTCGGCGCAGGCCATCCATCGGTCGTACGAGAAGTACTCGCGCCAGCCGTCGAAGCGGCCGCCGTCCTCGTAGACCTCGCGGATGATCGCACCGACCCGGCGGTCGCCGCGGGAGAGCAGGCCCTCGACGATGCCCGGCTTGCCGTCGTGGTAGCGGTAGCCGATGTTCTTGCCGTACTTGCGGTCGCCGCGGATCGAGTCGCGCAGCTTGGCGAGGCGGGCGTCGGTGGCCTCGGCGGACAGCTGCGGGGCCCACTGGAACGGGGTGTGCGGCTTGGGCACGAACCCGCCGATGGAGACGGTGCAGCGGATGTCGTTCTGGCCGGTGACCTCGCGGCCCTTCTGGATGACGTTCTTCGCCATCTCGCCGATCTGGAGCACGTCCTCGTCGGTCTCGGTGGGCAGGCCGCACATGAAGTACAGCTTCACCTGGCGCCAGCCGTTGCCGTACGCGGTGGCGACGGTGCGGATCAGGTCCTCCTCCGACACCATCTTGTTGATCACCTTGCGCATGCGCTCGCTGCCGCCCTCGGGGGCGAAGGTGAGGCCCGAGCGGCGCCCGTTGCGGGACAGCTCGTTGGCGAGGTCGATGTTGAAGGCGTCGACGCGGGTGGACGGCAGCGACAGGCCGATCTTGTCCTCGGTGTACCGGTCCGCCAGGCCCTTGGCGATCTCGCCGATCTCGGTGTGGTCGGCGCTGGACAGCGACAGCAGGCCGACCTCCTCGAAGCCGGTCGCCTTCAGCCCGCGCTCCACCATCTCGCCGATGCCGGTGATGCTTCGCTCCCGCACGGGGCGCGTGATCATGCCGGCCTGGCAGAAGCGGCAGCCGCGGGTGCAGCCGCGGAAGATCTCCACGGACATCCGCTCGTGCACCGTCTCCGCGAGCGGGACCAGCGGCTGCTTCGGGTACGGCCACTCGTCCAGGTCCATCACGGTGTGCTTGGACACCCGCCACGGCACGCCCGGGGCGTTCGGCACCACGCGGCCGATCCGGCCGTCGGCCAGGTACTCCACGTCGTAGAACTTCGGGACGTACACCCCGCCGGTGCGGGCCAGGCGCAGCAGCAGCTCGTCCCGGCCGCCCGGGCGGCCCTCGGCCTTCCAGGCGCGGATGATGTCGGTGATGTCGAGCACGGCCTGCTCGCCGTCGCCGACCACCGCCGCGTCCAGGAAGTCCGCGATCGGCTCCGGGTTGAAGGCCGCGTGGCCGCCGGCCAGGACGATCGGGTGCTCGTCGGTGCGGTCCTTGGCCTCCAGCGGGATGCCGGCGAGGTCGAGCGCGGTCAGCATGTTGGTGTAGCCGAGCTCGGTGGAGAACGAGAGGCCGAACACGTCGAAGGCCTTCACCGGGCGGTGGGCGTCCACGGTGAACTGCGGGACGTCGTGCTCGCGCATCAGCGCCTCAAGGTCCGGCCAGACGCTGTAGGTGCGCTCGGCGAGCACACCCTCGCGCTCGTTCAGCACCTCGTAGAGGATCATGACGCCCTGGTTGGGCAGGCCGACCTCGTAGGCGTCGGGGTACATCAGCGCCCAACGGACGTCGCAGGCGTCCCAGTCCTTGACGGTCGAGTTCAGCTCGCCGCCGACGTACTGGATCGGCTTCTGGACGTGCGGGAGGAGGGCCTCCAGGCGTGGGAAGACCGATTCGACAGTCATGTACTAGGAACCCTTACGACGTGATTCGGTGCCGCGAGTCGGCACGGGAGGGGTGACCCTCAAGGGTAGCCCAATCCGGGGAACGGGCCGTCTGCCCCGGATCGCGGGCCCTCCGCGCTCCGGCGCGACCCGGACGGCCGGTGTCCGCCCGCACCCGCCGCCGTCCGCCGGTCTCCGCCCGCGCCCGCCCGCGCCCGCTGGTGCCCGCCCCGGCACGCGCGGTGCGCGCCCGCCGGCCGGTGCTGTCCGCCGTTGACACGCCCGGACGGCCCGTGCGGTACTGACAGGGCTCCGCCAAAGACATCTGCACCCCTTCCGGACAAGGAAGTTGAGTCGTACGCTCGGCCCTCGTCGGTTTTCCGGCCGGCGTGCCCCTCCCTCTCCACGGACCGCCCCAGCACGGCCCCGTCCGCCCCCTCCAGGCCCCGTCCCGTCCCCGCGCGGCCGCCGTCCCCGGCCCGCGGTGCCCGCCCTCGCCCCCGCCCTCGTCCCCCGCACGCCGTGCCCGGCGGCGCACCCGCACGCCTGCGCCCCGGCGGCCGTACGACCGGCGCAAGGAGAACCATGACCGACACCGGTCGGTGGATCCGCCCCCTCCGGACCCTCGACACCCGGCCGGCCCGCTACCCCACGCCGGCCCAGGCCGAGTCCGCCGCGCGGCGGCTCGCGCTGCGGCACCCGGACCGCTGCCGGCTGCGCGAGGTGGGCCGCTCCCGGGCCGGACGCCCGCTGATGCTGCTCTCCGTGGACCGCGGGCCGCGCGCGGTGCTGGTGGTCGGCGGCCCGCACCCCAACGAGCCGATCGGCACCGCCGGGACCGTGCGGCTCGCCGAGGTGCTGCTGGACCGCCCCGCCTGCCCCGGCCTCTCCTGGCACCTGCTGCTCTGCCTCGACCCGGACGGCGCCGCGCTCAACGCCGGCTGGCTGGACGGTCCGCTCACCATGCGGCGCCACTACGAGCACTTCTTCCGCCCCTCCTTCGAGGAGCAGCCCGAGCTGCTGCCCGCCCCCGGCTGCGGCCGGCCGCCGATGCCGGAGAGCCTGGCGCTGACCGGCCTGATCGACGAGCTGCGTCCGTTCCTCCAGTGCTCGCTGCACGGGGTGGACTTCGGCGGCGCGTTCGTCCAGCTGACCCGCCCCGTCCGGGGCCTGGCCGGGCGCTTCGCCCGCTCCGCGGAACGGGCCGGCGTCCCGCTCGACGTGGACTCCTACGACGCGATCGGCTGGACCAGCCCGGACCCCGGCACCTACCTGATGCCGGCCCCGGGCGCCGGGGGCTCCCGGGCCCTGCCGGACGAGCCGGAGCTGTCCACCTGGTCGTACGCGGCCCGGTACGGCGCGGTCACCGCCGTGCTGGAGGTCCCGATGTGGGCCGTCGACGCGGTCGGCGACGCCCGCCCCCACCCGGCCGGCGCCCAGGCCCTCGCGGCGGCCGCCCGCGACCTCACCGCGCGCACCGAGGAGCTCGCCGCCCTGCTCCCGGGCGTCCCCGCGCACCGGCACGAGGCGTACGGCCCGCTGCTGCGCACCGCCGAGTCCAGCCTGGCGGTCGCCCCGCGGGTGGCCGAGGAGTGGCTGGATCGCTGGGGCGCCGAGCCGCTCACCGCCTCCCGGGTGACCACCGCCGGGCTGGTCGCGGCCCGGGTGCCGCTGCGGGTCGCGTCGATCCTGCTGCGGCTGCTCGCCGACGTCCGCGGCCCCGCCGCGGAGGCCGCCCGCGACCGCGCCCGCGCCGTCGTCACCGACTGTCTGGACCGGCTGCGCCACCGCTTCGGCGCCCGCTGGGTCCCCGTCCAGGAGCAACTCGCCCACCAGACCCGCGCCGTCCTCACCACCGCCGACTGCCTGCGCTGACCCGACCCGCCGGCGGAGGTGGGTGCCGCGCGGCCCCGCGGGGTGCGCGGGGTGTGCTCAGCGGTGGAATCGCGCTGCCCGGTGCGGGTGTTGGGGCGGGGGACGGGATGCGGGCGGCGGCGGAGGGTGGGGCGGGTGGCGGGGAATTCGGGGGAGGCCGGGGGGCGGTCGGTGGCCGGGCGGGTGTTCGCGGTGCTGGAGGCGTTCGACGGGGAGCGGGAGTCACTGCGGCTGGCCGAGATCGCGCGGCAGGCCGGACTGCCGGCGCCGACGGCGCTGCGGATGGTGCGGGAGCTCGTCGCCTGGGGTGCGCTGGAGCGGCAGCGGGACGGCGGGTACCGGCTGGGGCGGCGGCTGTGGGCGCTGGGGGCGTTGGCGCCGTGCCTGCGCCGGATCCGGGAGCTGGCGCAGCCGGCCCTGCAGGAGCTGCACGAGCGGACCGGGCAGACCGCGCTGGTGGCGGCGCTGGACGGCCGTTCGGCGCTGCTGCTGGACCGGCTGCCGGGTGCGGCGGTGCAGTCCTCGCCGTTCCAGGTGCGGGTGGGCGGGCGGATGGACCTGCACGCCACGGCGGTGGGCCGGGTGCTGCTGGCGTACGCGCCGCAGGCGCTGGTCCGGGAGGTGACGGCGGGTCTGTCCGCGGCGGGCGCGCGGCACACCCGGTACACGGTGGTGGCGCCGGGCCGGCTGGCCCGGGAGCTGGCGGCGGTGCGGCGCGGGGGCGTCGGGTACGCGCGGCGGGAGATGCAGCCGGCGTACGGGGCGGCGGCGGTGCCGGTGTTCCATCCGGACGGTTCGCTGCTGGCCGCGCTGGGGCTGGTGGTGGCCTCGCCGGTGGATCCGGCCCGGTACGAGGGGCGGTTGCGCGAGGCGGGGCGGCTGATGGCGGACGAGGTCGCGCGCTCGGTGGCGGCGCAGGGGGCGCGCCCCATCGGATGACGCGTTCCACTGGATGGAACGCCGTGGTGGCCGGGAACTGCCGGTAGCGGGCACCCTGGTGCGCGAAACGGGCGGACGCGCAGGCATCGGAGGCCGCAGTGCACAGCAGCGGTGGCAGGATCCCGGCCGTGCGGGTCGTCGCCCCGTCGGCGGACGGTCCGGCCCGCCGCGGCCGATGTCGCACTCTCGACCGCGCCCGTGGCACCGGCGTGCCCGGCGCCCTGTTCCACACCTGGGCCTGAGGCCGGATCAGGGCCCGACACAGGCCCGACACAGGGCCCGACGACGGATCCGGCACCTGATCCGAAGCCAGGTCCGGCGGCCGATCCGGCGCCCGGCCCGCTCCCGGGCCGGCCGACGGCCTGACCCGGGCGACACCCCGCCCGATCCGTTCCTCCCCCTCTCCCCCGCCCCGTCGTGCGCGCCCGCGCCCGGTGGCGGTCCCGTACGCCCTCCACCGGCAACACCAAGGAGTCACCCATGCCCAGCAGACCCGTGCCCGCCGCCCGGCGCACCCCCCGTCCGTTCGCCGTCCCCTCGGCCGTGCCCGCCGCCGGCCTGGCGGCCGTGCTGCTCGCGGGCTGCTCCTCGGCCGGTCCGGCCGGGCCGGGCGCGGGCGCCGAAGGGGCTCCGGTGCGCGGCGGCACCCTGAAGTACGCCGTGGCGGTCGGCACGTCCTGCCTGGACCCGCACGTCAGCCCCGGCGACGTGACGGCGGTGATCCAGCGCAACGTCTTCGACTCGCTGGTGTACCTGGACGACAAGGGTGCCTTCCACCCGTGGCTGGCGAAGTCCTGGCAGATCTCACCGGACGCCAGGACGTACACCTTCCGACTGCGCGAGGGCGTCACCTTCCACGACGGCACGGCGTTCGACGCGGCCGCGGTGAAGGCCAACCTCGACCACATCAAGGACCCGAGGACCAAGTCGCTGTACGCGGCCAGCCTGCTCGGCCCGTACACCGGCGCGGAGGTGGTCGATCCGCACACCGTCCGGGTGTCCTTCGCCGAGCCGTACGTGCCGTTCCTGCAGGCGGCGGCCACCCCGTACCTGGGCATCGCCTCGCCGAAGTCGCTGGCGGAGAAGGCGGACCGGCTGTGCGCGGGCGGTGCGGACTCGGTGGGCACCGGGCCGTTCAAGGAGACCGAGTACGTCAAGAACGACCACGTCGAGTTCAAGCGCAACGACGCCTACGCGTGGGCCCCGGAGGGCGCCGCGAACCAGGGCGCGCCGTACCTGGACGGGCTGACGATCCGCTTCCTGCCCGAGGACTCGGTCCGCTCCGGTGCGCTGACCAGCCGGCAGGTGGACGCGGCCACGCTGCCGGTCACCGCGGTGCGCACGGTGCGGGCGGCAGCCGGCATCGAGGTGACCCGCACGCAGAACCCCGGCGTCGTCTACTCGCTGTTCCTGAACACCACGCGGGGGCCGTTGCAGGACGAGCGGGTGCGCCGGGCCGTCCAGCGGTCGGTGGACGTGGAAGCGCTGGTCAAGAGCATCTACTTCGGCGAGTACGAGCGCGCCTGGAGCCCGCTCAGCCCGACGACCCCGGCAGCGTACGAGGCCGGGCTGAAGGACGCCCTGCCGCACGACGCCGCGGCGGCCGGCCGGCTGCTCGACGAGGCCGGCTGGAGCGCCAAGGACGCGGACGGCTACCGGGTGAAGGACGGCAGGCGGCTGACCCTGCACTGGCCTTACGTCGCCTCGCTGGTGCGCGACCAGCGCGACACCCTGGCGGCGGGCATCCAGGCCGATCTGAAGAAGGCCGGGATCGAGCTGGTGCGCGACCCGATCGACAACGGCACCTACTTCAAGATCTACGCGAGCGGCGACTACGACCTGTGGGACAACTCCTGGGTACGGGCCGACCCGGCGATCCTGGCGGGCTTCTACCTCAGCGCCAACACCCCGGCGACGGGCGGCCAGAACGTGTCGCTCAGCAAGGACCCGGAGCTCGACGGCTGGCTGACGGCGGGCGCGGCGACCACCGATCCGGCGACCCGCAAGGCGAGCTACACCAAGGCCGAGCGGTGGGCGGTGGAGCACGGCACGGTGCTGCCGCTGTACGTGACCACCAACCTGATCGGGCACTCGCAGCTCGTCCGGGGCCTGGCGTTCGACGCGAACGCCTGGCCGCAGTTCGCCGGCGTCTGGAAGACCAGGTGACGCGCGTGGCCCGCGCGGTGCTGCACCGGCTGGGCGGCGCGGTCCTGGTGCTCTGGGGCGCGGCCACCCTGGGGTTCCTGGCGCTGCACCTGGTGCCCGGCGACCCGGTGTCGACCCTGCTCGGCGGCTCGGTGACCACCGGCTCGGCGGCCGTCCGGGCCGAGATCACCCGGGAGTTCGGGCTGGACCGTCCGCTGTTCGCGCAGTACCTGACCTACCTCGGCCGGCTGCTGGGCGGCGACCTCGGCCGCTCGTACCAGCAGCAGCAGCCGGTGAGCAGGATCATCGGCGAGCAGCTGGGGCCGACCGCGGCGCTCGCGCTGACGGCCTTCGGGCTGATCCTGCTGTTCGCCCTGGTGTCCGCGGTGACCACGGCCGGGCGGCGGCGGGCGGTGCGCGGCGCGGCGTCCGGGGCGGAGCTGCTGGCGATCTCCACCCCTCCGTTCTGGCTGGGCGTCCTGCTGCTCACGCTGTTCTCGTTCCACCTGCGGCTGTTCCCGGTCGCCGGGGCGCAGGGCTGGGAGTCGCTGGTGCTGCCGGCGGTGACCCTGGCGGTGCCGTTCGGCTCGTTGCTCTCGCAGGTGCTGCGCGAGGGCCTGGAGTCGGCGCTGCACGAGCCGTTCGCGCTGACCGCGCGCTCGCGCGGGATCGGTCCGCTGGCGCTGCGCGGCCGGCACGCGCTGCGGCACGCGCTGGTGCCGGCGGTCACGCTGGGCGGCTGGCTGGTGGGCGGGCTGCTGGGCGGGACGGTCCTGGTGGAGACGGTGTTCGCCCGCCCGGGGCTCGGCCGGGTGGCGCTGGACGCGGTCACCGGGCACGACCTGCCGGTGGTGATCGGGCTGATCCTGCTGTCCGCCGCGGTCTACCTGGTGGTGAACACCGTGGTGGACGCGCTCTACCTGCTGATCGACCCCCGGCTGCGCGGCGCCGGCCGGCTGCGGGAGGTGGCGGCATGACCGGCTCCGCGGTGCGGGCACCCGTTCCCGGGCCGGCCGCCCGGGCGGTGCGTTCGGGTGGTGGGCGGGCCGCCCGGGTGCGGCCCGGGGCGCTGCTCGCCGCGCTGGTCCTGGCGGCGGCGGTACTCGCCTGCGCCTGGCCCGGGCTGCTCGCGCACGCCGACCCGACGGCGGCCGACCCGGTCGCCGCGCTCACCCCGCCCGGGTCCGAACACTGGCTGGGCACCGACCAGTTGGGCCGGGACGTGTACGCCCGGGTGGTGCACGGCGCCCGGTACTCGCTGCTGATCGGGCTCGGCGCGACCGCCCTGTCGGTCCTGGCGGGCCTGCTGGTCGGCCTGCCGGCCGCGCTGTCCGGCCGGGTCGGCGACCAGGTGGCGATGCGCGCGGTGGACGTCCTGCTGGCGCTGCCCGAACTGCTGCTCGCGCTGCTGGTGATCGCGGTGGTGGGCCCGGGCACCGGCAATGCGCTGCTGGCCATCGCGATCGCGGCCACCCCCGGCTTCGCCCGGCTGGTGCGCGGGCAGGCGATGGTGGTGCGCGGCTCGGAGTACGTGCGCGCCGCGACGGCGCTCGGGGTGCCGCGGACGGCCGTGGTGCTGCGGCACGTGCTGCCGAACACGCTGGGGCCGCTGACGGTGCCCGCCACGCTGGCCGTCGGCACCGCCGTGGTCTCGGGCTCGGCGCTCAGCTTCCTCGGCCTCGGGCCCAAGGCGCCCGCCCCGGAGTGGGGGGCGATGCTCTCCCAGGGCCGCGACTTCCTGTCCACCGCCTGGTGGATCGCGGTGTTCCCGGGGGCCGCCATCACCGCGGTGGTGGTCGCGATCACCGTGCTCGGCCGACAGTTGCACCGCCACCTGGAAGGACGGACACCATGAGCCCGCTCATCGAACTGGAGGGCCTGAACGTCGAGTTCGGCCACGGCAGACGGCGGACCACGGCGGTGGCCGGGGTGTCGCTGTCGCTGTCGGCGGGCGAGTGCCTGGCACTGGTCGGCGAGTCCGGCTCGGGCAAGAGCGTCACGGCCCGGACGCTGGTCGGGCTGACCGCGCCCGGAGCCGCCGTACGGGCCGAGCGGTTCCTGGTCGAGGGCCGGGACGCCGCCGCCTTCTCCGAGCGGGAGTGGCGCCGGGTGCGCGGCCGGACGGTCGGGCTGGTGCTCCAGGACGCACTGTCCGCGCTGGACCCGCTGCGCCGGGTGGGCGCCGAGGTGGGTGAGCCGCTGCTCGCCCACCGGGTTCTGCCGAAGGCCGAAGTTCCGGCCCGGGTCGAGGAGTTGCTGCGCGACGTCGGGGTGCCGGAGCCGGCCGAGCGGGCCCGGCAGTACCCGCACCAGCTCTCCGGCGGGCTGCGCCAGCGGGCGCTGATCGCCTCCGCGCTGGCGGCCGGACCGCGGGTGCTGGTCGCGGACGAGCCGACCACCGCGCTGGACGTCACCGTGCAGGCCCAGGTGCTGGATCTGCTGGGCGAGTTGAAGGCCGAGGGGACGGCCCTGCTGCTGATCAGCCACGACCTGGCGGTGGTGGCCCGGCTGGCGGACCGGATCGCGGTGATGAAGGACGGCCGGATCGTGGAGAGCGGCCCGGCCGAGCGGGTGCTGGGCGCGCCCGAGCACCCGTACACCCGGATGCTGCTGGCCGCCGCCCCCGATCCGAGCCGCCCGGCCCCCTCCCCCGCGGCGGTCGACGAGGACGACGAGGAGAAGGGCCGGCTCCTCACCGCCCGGGGCCTGGTGAAGCGCTACCGCACCCCGGACGGCGGCCTGCGGGAGGCCGTCGCCGACGTCTCGTTCGGGCTCGCCCCCGGCGAGACCCTCGGCATCGTCGGCGAGTCCGGCTCCGGCAAGAGCACCACCGCCCAGCTGGTGACGGGCATGCTGGCCCCGGACGCCGGGGAGGTGCTGCTGGACGGCCGGCCGTGGAGCGCGCTGCCCGAGCGCGAGCGTCGTCCGGCCCGGCCCGCGGTGCAGCTGGTCCACCAGGACCCGCTGGCCTCCTTCGATCCGCGCTTCACGGTCCGGCGGATCCTGGCCGAGGCGCTGGCGGTCGCCGGGGTGGCCCGCGGCTCGGAGCGGCGGGAGCGGGCGGTCGAGCTGCTCACTCAGGTGGGCCTCGGCGAGCAGCACCTGGAGCGGCGGCCGCGCGGGCTGTCCGGCGGGCAGCGCCAGCGGGTGGCGATCGCCCGGGCGCTGGCCACCGGGCCGCGGCTGCTGGTCTGCGACGAGCCGGTGTCGGCGCTGGACGTCTCGGTGCAGGCGCAGGTGTTGGAGCTGCTGGCCCGGCTGCGGGCCGAGCTGGGCCTGGCGATGCTGTTCATCTCGCACGACCTCGCGGTGGTGCGGCAGGTGAGCGACCGGGTGCTGGTGATGAAGGACGGCCGGGCGGTCGAGTACGGCCCGGCCGAGCGGGTGTTCCGGTCGCCCGAGCACCCGTACACCCGGCAGCTGCTCGCGGCGGTGCCCCGGCTGCCCGCGCGGATCTCGGCGGCCTGACGGGCCCGGTACGCGGCGGTGCCCCGGCGGGAACGTCCCGTCGGGGC
>NZ_JBHVFE010000272.1:0-11986 GCF_042801945.1 Kitasatospora sp. NPDC057542 | reverse complement strand
CTTTGTAGCGGGGACAGGATTTGAACCTGCGACCTCTGGGTTATGAGCCCAGCGAGCTACCGAGCTGCTCCACCCCGCGTCGGTGGTTGAACCATAGCACGGATGCGGGGTGGAACGGAAAACGGTTACCGCAGCTCAGCGGGCTAGGGCTGCGGGCTGGTCACTCCGCCCCCGGTGGCACCCGGGGCCGGAGTGCCGGTCGGGGCCGGTGCCGGGCTGCCGCCGCGGGCCGCCGTGGCGGCCTTCAGGGCGTCGCCGAGCGCCTTCTGGGCGTTGCCGTAGGCCACCCAGTCGCCGTTCTTGAACGCGGTCTGGCTGTCGTTGTACGCCTTCTCCGCGTCCGAGAGCGCCTTCTGGAGCTCCGGCGAGATCGTCCCGCCCGGCGCCGGCGCGGTGGGCGGGGTCGGGGTGGTCGGCGTCGTCCCGGTGCCGGGCGTGGACGGCGCGGTCGGCGTGGTCGCCGGGGGCGCCCCGCCGAACACCTTCTTCAGCGCGGCCTCCAGGGTGTCCTCGAACGCCACGTTGTCGTCCCCGTACACCGCCAGGACCTTCTGCATCGTCGGGTACTTGGCGCCGCGTCCGCGCACGTACACCGGCTCGATGTTGAGCAGTCCGCCACCGACCGGCAGGGTCAGCAGGTTGCCGTACTCCAGCTCGGCGTCGCCGCCGCTCTTCAGCGCGAAGATCTGGTTGGCCACCTCCTGGCGGGAGTTGAACTTCGACTGCACCAGGCCCGGGCCGGGGGCGCCGCTCTCGCCCGTCATCTTCAGGATGCGGATCTTCCCGTAGTCGTCCCCCGGGTCCGCGTTGACGGCCATGAACGCCGCCAGGTTGGGCCGCTGGTTGGGCACGAAGGTGCTGGTGAGCGAGAAGCTCGCGGCGTTGGTGTCCGGCATCCGCACCGTCACGTAGTACGGCGGCTGGACCTGCTTGGTGTCGCTGGTCGGGTCCACCGGGGTCTGCCAGATGTCACTGCCGTTGAAGAAGGAGTTGGCGTCGGTGACGTGGTACTGGCCGAGCAGGTCGCGCTGCACCTTGAACATGTCCTGCGGGTAGCGCAGGTGCGGCAGCAGCGTCTGCGGGATGTCCGCCTTCGGCTCCACGGTGCCGGGGAAGGCCTTCATCCAGGTCTTCAGCACCGGGTCCTTCTCGTCCCACTGGTAGAGCTTCACCTCGCCGGTGTAGGCGTCCACCGTGGCCTTGACCGAGTTGCGGATGTAGTTGACCTGGTTGGCGGCGGTCAGCAGCTCACCGCGCTGGTTGGTCAGCGAGTCCTTGGTGGCGGCGCCCAGCGTCGTCTTCGAGGAGAACGGGAAGCCGTCCGAGGTGGTGTAGCCGTCCAGCACCCAGACCACCCGGCCGTCCTGCACCACCGGGTACGGGTCGGCGTCGATCGACAGCCACGGCGCGACCTTCTCCACCCGCTCCTTCGGCGTCCGGTTGTAGATCACCTTGGCGCCGTCGGTGATGGCCCCCGCGTAGAGGATCTGCGGCTCGGCGAAGCGCACCGCGTAGGCGGCCCGGGTCAGCGGGTTGTCCAGCGAGACCCCGCTGTTGCCCTCGTAGGTGGTCTCGGCGTTCTGGCCGGTCTTGGGATCGGTGTAGTCGATCTCCTTGTTCGTGCCACCGACGATCGAGTACGTCGTGGTCTTCTCGCCGTAGTAGATCCGCTGCTGGTAGTCGCCCAGCGTGCCGGAGGCCGGCAGGCCCGACTCGGTGAACACCGGCTGGCCCTTGTCGTCGACCTGGTTGCCCTTGGCGACCACCACGCCGTAGCCGTGGGTGTACTTGAAGTGGTCGTTGATCCAGTTGCGCTGCACGCCGTTGAGGTCGAGCTCGCGCAGGCCGATCACGCTGTCCTGCTTGTCCTGCCCGGTGCCGTAGCGGTCCACGTCCAGCGTGTTCGGGAAGGCGTAGTAGTTGCGCTGCTGCTCCAGCGACTGGAACGCCGGCGAGACGACGTTCGGGTCCAGCAGCCGGATGTCCGAGACGGTCTGGGCGTCCGGCTTGAGCGCGTCCGTGGTGGTCGAGCCCTGCGGGGTGTACGGGGTGGTCTGCGCGTCCGCGATCCCGTACGCCTGGCGGGTGGCGTCGATGTTCTTCTGGATGTACGGCGTCTCCTTGGCCTGCTCGTTCGGCTTGACCTGGAACTGCTGCACGATCGCCGGGTACAGCCCGCCGATCAGCACCGCCGACAGCACCATCAGCCCCAGGCCGATCAGGGCCGGGGCCCAGGTGCGGCGGATCGGGGTCAGGAAGAACAGCACCGCGCAGATGATCGCGACGAAGAACAGGATGGTCTTGGCCGGCAGGAACGCGTTGGCGTCCACGTAGCGCAGGCCGGTCCAGCCGGAGACACCCTTGTACGAGCCGGTCTTCACCGCCAGCGCGTACCGGTCCAGCCAGTACGCGACGGCCTTCAGCAGCACGAACACGCCCAGCAGCACCGCCAGGTGCCCCTGCGCGCCCGCGCTCGCCCGGCGGCCCGGACCCTGCAGCCGCAGCCCCCCGTACAGGTAGTGCACCAGCGCCGAGGTCAGCAGCGAGACGATCACCGCGCTGAACGCGAAACCCAGCACGAACTCGTAGAACGGCAGGTCGAAGGCGTAGAACGAGACGTCCATGCCGAACTGGGAGTCCTTCTCACCGAAGGAGGTCGAGTTCGTCCACATCAGCCAGGTCCGCCACTGGCCGGAGGCCGCGGCACCGGCCACCAGGCCGATCACCAGCGAGACCCCGATCAGCGCCCAGCGCTTGAACGGCGCCAGGCCGGCCCGGTAGCGGTCGAGGCTCTGCTGCTCCACCGACATCGCCGACAGCGGCGGCCGCAGCCGGTGCGCCAGCCAGATGTTGAAGCCGACGATCACCGCCATCAGCAGGCCGAACACCGCGAACAGGCCGATCTTCGTCCACAGCTGGGTGGTGAACACCGAGGAGAAGTGGACCGACCTGAACCACAGCCAGTCCGTCCAGAAGCCCGCGAACATGACGAACAGCAGGAAGAGCACCGCGAGCACGCCCAGGGTCAGCAGGGCCACCCGCGCCCGCCGGGAGGGCGGGCCTACCCTGCGCCGGAAACCCGGCCCTGAGCGTTCGGGCATCTGGAAGACCACGGTGGCACCTCGGCTGTGTCGTCTGAATGGGGTCGGTCGTCAGAGCAACTTAACCAGGCTTTGGCCGAGTTCCCACCGTTAGCAGACGGTTACGACCCCCGCCCGCTTCCGGCCGTCCCCGCCGCGGCTCCTCCGGCCCTTCGGCGGCTCTTCCGGCGCCTCTTCGGCGACTCTCCCGGCGGGCTCTCCCGGCGGGCACGGACCGTCCGGCGAGCGCGGGCCGCCCGGCGTGTGAGGATTGAGGCATGTCCGACGCGTCTGATCTGAACAACTCCCCCGACGACGTCTCCAAGCTCCCGGCCGCCACCCCGCTGACCCGGGCCGCGCTGGAGATCGACGAGTACGCCGCCACCCTCGGCTGGGACCTCCCGGCCCGGCTGTTCGCCCTGGTGGACAGCGCCGCCCTGCGCAAGGCCAACCCGAAGATCGCCAAGCAGCTCGGCCTCGCCGAGGGCGACGAGACCGGCCTGACCCCGATCGAGCAGGACGAGCTGCCGGCCGGCATGGAACTCGACAAGTTCCTCGGCACCATCGCCTGGCCCGACGCCGTGGCCGGCTGCGCCCTGGTCGTCGAGCGCCTGATGCTGCCCCCGGGCGCCGAGCAGTCCCGCCCGCGGGGTGCCACCGACGCCCAGCTCGCCGAGTGGGTGGCCAACCACCCCAAGCGCGAGGAGGTGCGGATCACCGCCGCGGTGCTCCGCGACGGCAAGAAGGAGATCGCCCTGCGGCTGCGCTCCAAGGACGTCGCCCGCGAGGTGCTGACCGGCCCCGACCTGGTGCCGGGCCTGACCGACGCGCTGCTGGCGACCTTCGCCTGACGCCTTCCCCGGCGGCTGCCCGACAGCTGCCCGGTGGCTACTTGGTGGCGCAGGACGGCAGCGCGGAGGTCTGCCCGGAGCGGAGCTGCTCCAGCGACTTCAGCGCGCCGTCCAGCGTGTCCGTCTTGACCAGGGTCAGCCCGGACGGGACGTTCTTGCTCGCCTCGGCGCAGTTCGAGGACGGGGTGAAGAAGTACTCGGCCCCGGCGTCCCGGGCGGCGATCAGCTTCATCGAGATGCCGCCGATCGGGCCGACCTTGCCGTCGTCGTCGATGGTCCCGGTGCCGGCCACGAACCTGCCGCCGGTGAGGTCGCCGCCCGGGGTCAGCTTGTCGATGATGCCGAGCGAGAACATCAGGCCTGCGCTGGGGCCGCCGACGTCCTGCAGGCCGATGTCGATCTGGAACGGGTAGGTGTGCCGGATCCCGGTGCCGATGCCCACCACCGCGAGCTCCGCCCGCTCGGCCGGGGCCTTCGGGTCGAGGTCCTTGGCCCGTACGGTCGGCACGGTGACGTCGGTCTTCCCGCCCGGCGCGGCGGCGCCGCCCGCGTCCTTGACCCTCGGCACGACGGTGAAGACCACCGGCTCGCCCGGCTTGTGCTTGGTGACGGCCGCGACCACCTGGTCGACCGAGCCGACCGGTGCGCCGTCCACGGCCACGATCTGGTCGCCCGCGTGCAGCCGGCCCTCGGCCGGGGCGCCCGCGGTGACCGACTTCACGATCAGCTCGCTGCCGACCGGGACGCCCAGCTGCTTGAGCGCCGCGGTGCGGGCACTGTCCTCGGAAGAGGCGAACTCCTCGGCGTTCTGCTTCTTGGCGTCCGCGTCCGACTGCCCCTTCGGGTAGACGTTGTCGTGCGGCACCACCAGCACGTCGTCCCGCAGCCAGCCGACCACCGCGTTGACCAGGCTGGGCTCGTACTTGGCCCCGGTGACCTGGACGGTGGTCATGTTGAGGTGCCCGGTCGTCGGGTACGACTCGTGCCCGCTGATGCTGATCACCGGCTTGCCGCCCTGGTTGCCGAGCGTGTTGTACGTCGGCCCCGGGCTCATCTCCGTGTACGGCACCTTCATCAGCACCGAGACGCAGAGCAGCGCTATGAGCAGCAGGGTGGCAGCGAGCATCGTCGCGGAGCGGCGTGGCATGCCTCGACAGTACGGGACGCGCCTGAACCGGCGCCCGCCGGGCTACCTGCCGGGGCGCTCACCGGCGGTGCCGGCGGTGGTGCGCTCCATGGCGGCCATGAAGCGCCGGTGTTCGGCGAGTGAGGCCGGGTCCCCGGTGGCCCGCGGCTCCCGCTGGGCCCACACCGCCCAGAGGCCTGCGGCCACGCCGGCGACACCCGGGATGATCAACCAGGCGAGCGCACCCATACCAGTACTCCCAGCTCGTCGTGCCTATGAGCAGATTAACCACTCCGGCGGACAACGCGGCCGGCGCCGTCCGGGTTACGGCACGGCCGATCGGCTCACTTCCAGGGAGTATTCGGGGTGCCGTTGCGCACCCGTCGGAGTGAAGCCACGGCGCGCCTGACCCGACGGACGCACGAGGTGTGCATGTCGGTTCCGTCGCACCGGGAGTGGTCTCAGCAGCCGCCGGCGCCGACCCACTCCTCCTCGCCGTCGGAGAAGACCTGGTGCTTCCAGATCGGCACCTCGTGCTTGAGGTCGTCGATCAGCCGGCGGGCGGCGGCGAAGGCCTCGCCGCGGTGGGCGCAGGAGACGGCGACGATCACGGCCTTGTCGGTGATCTCCAGCCGGCCCACCCGGTGGACCGCGGCGAGCGCCCGGACCGGGAAGTCCGCGACCACCTTCTCGGCGATCCGGCGCATCTCCTGCTCGGCGGTGGGGTGGCAGCTGTACTCCAGCGCGGCGACCGACTTGCCGCCGTCGTGGTCCCGGACCGTCCCGACGAAGACGGTGGTGCCGCCGGCCGCGTCGTCACCGACCGCCTCGTACACCTCGTCCAGCGAGAGCGGGGTGTCGCGGATGGCGAGCAGGCGGATGGGGTCGTGGATCTCGGACATGACCCCATGATTCCCCATCGGGGATGGTGCGGGGCAAGTACTTTCCGCATCACGGTGGGGAAATTTCGCATCGTGAGAAGTGTCGCCCGTCGACCGGCTCCCCCGGCCGATCAGAACCGCCGCCGCTTGCGGGCCCGGCGCACCAGCGCCGCCGTACCGACCAGCGCCACCGTCGCCCCCGCCGCCCCCAGGCTGGTCGCCGCCTCCTTGCCGCCCAGCCGGCGCCCGGCCACCGCGTGCTTGCCGGACACCTGGTCCAGCAGTTCGGCCAGCACCTGCTCGTTGGTGTGCGCCGGGCGCCAGCCCGCCTCGTGCAGCCGGCTGCCGGACACCACCCACGGGTACATCGTGTACGCCAGGTCCCCGGCCGGGGCGGGGGTCAGGCCCAGCCGGTGCAGCCGCGCCGCCGTGCCGAGTGCCAGCGAGGCCGGCAGCTCCATCCGCCGGATCCCGGACAGCCGCTCGACGTCCTCCTGCTCCAGCCAGCCGTCGCAGCCGACCGTCACCTCGCCCTCGACCAGGCCCAGCGCCGCGTACTCCAGCGCCGACGCCAGGTCGTCCACGTGGCAGAACTGCCAGCACGGCCGGGACCCGGCCACCACCAGCAGCCGGGGCGCCTCGAAGTGCCGGGTCAGCACGGTGTCCACGCCGGGGCCCACCACCACGGCCGGGCGCAGCACCGTCACCTGGAGGCCCGGGTGGGCGCGCGGCGCCCGGCGGGCCAGCCGCTCGATCTCCAGCAGGTCCCCGACCAGCGAGGCCTCCTCGGTGGCCCGCAGCTCGGAGTCCTCCGCCAGCGGCACCTCGTTGTCGGCCAGCGCGCCGTAGACCATCGCCGAGGTGCACAGCACCACCCGGTGCACCCCGGCGGCCGCGGCCGCGGTCAGCACCGTCTGGGCGCCGCGCACGTTGTAGGCGCTGCGGGCCCGGGCGTCGGACTCCATGCCGAAGTCCATCGCCAGGTGCACCACCACGTCGACACCGGCCAACCGCTCGGCCACCGCCGGGTCCCGCACGTCGAGCACCCGCCAGTGCACGCCCGGCACCTCACCGCGCCGGTCGTCCACCGCGAGGACCTTCCGCACGTGAGAGGAGGCCACCAGCCGGGCGGCGACCCGCTCGCCCAGCACGCCCGCGGCACCGGTGACCGCCACGGTCAGCGGCCGTCCGCCGTAGGCTGGAGGCGGCGACGCCGTGGTGTCCGACACGTCCTCTCCTCCGGTCAGCCCAGAGCGAACGTCCGAGGGCGGGGAACTCACCGGCCATCCTCCACGGTTAGCTTTATGTGCGTACGGACGTGTGTCACGTACGTCCATCCTGCCCGAGGCGAAGGCCCGGCGGTGCACCCGGCGCGGGCCTGCCGCGCGGGAGCCGCCCCCGAGTCCCCCACTCCGCCGTCGCTCCGGGTACAGACTTTCCCGCCACACCCGCATGACGGCCGACCGGATCGAGGACCCCGTGAGCGACCTTCCCTTCGGATTCGGCGTTCCGCCCGAGGAGCCCGAGGACGGCAAGGCCAAGCCCGACGACGCCCAGAAGAAGAAGGACCAGGAACAGTCCGGCAGCGGCCCGCAGCCGTTCGGCTTCGGGGGCGGCAACCCCTTCGGTGCGATCTTCGGCATGCCCGGCGCCCCGGGCGGCACCGGCGCCGGTGCCGACAACCCCTTCGCCGCGATGTTCGGCGGCATGAACCCGGGAGACCTCGGCGCCGCCTTCCAGCAGCTCGGCCAGATGCTCTCGTTCGAGGGCGGCCCGGTGAACTGGGACCTCGCCACGAACATCGCCCGTCAGACGGTGGTCGCCGAGCCCGCCGAGGGCAAGAGCAAGGACCGCTCGGTCAGCGCCGCCGAGCGCTCCGCCGTCGCCGAGGCCGTCCGCCTGGCCGACCTGTGGCTCGACGGCTCCACCGAGTTCCCCTCCGGCGCCGGCACCGCCGTCGCCTGGAGCCGCGCCGAGTGGATCGAGGCCACCCTCCCGGTCTGGAAGGACCTGGTGGACCCGGTCGCCGAGCGGGTCGGCAACGCCATGGGCGGCGTCCTGCCCGAGGAGATGCAGGCCATGGCCGGCCCGCTGATGGGCGTGATGCGCTCGATGGGCGGCGCCATGTTCGGCACCCAGATCGGCCAGGCGCTCGGCGCGCTCGCCGGTGAGGTGGTCGGCTCCGCCGACGTCGGCCTGCCGCTCGCCCCGGCCGGCAAGGCCGCGCTGCTGCCGCAGAACGTCGCCGAGTTCGGCGAGGGCCTGAGCGTGCCCGCCGACGAGGTCCGCCTCTACCTCGCCCTGCGCGAGGCCGCCCACCAGCGGCTCTTCGCCCACGTGCCGTGGCTGCGGGCCCACCTGCTGGGCGCCGTCGAGGCCTACGCGCGCGGCATCAAGGTCGACACCTCCCGGATGGAGGAGCTGGTCGGCCAGCTCGACCCGAGCAACCCGGAGGCCCTCCAGGAGGCGCTGGCCGGAGGCCTGCTCCAGCCCGAGGACACGCCCGAGCAGAAGGCCGCGCTCGCCCGCCTGGAGACCGCGCTCGCCCTGGTCGAGGGCTGGGTCGACGCCGTCGTGCACGCCGCCGCCGAGCCGCACCTTCCGCAGGCCGGCGCACTGCGCGAGACCGTCCGCCGCCGCCGCGCGGCCGGCGGGCCCGCCGAGCAGACCTTCGCCACCCTGGTCGGTCTGGAACTGCGCCCGCGCCGGCTGCGCGACGCCTCCCGGCTCTGGGCGCTCCTCGCCGACGCCCGCGGCATCGAGGGCCGCGACGCGCTCTGGGAGCACCCGGACATGCTGCCCACCGCCGCCGACCTGGACGACCCGGACGCCTTCGTGCACCGGGGCTCCGCCGACGACCTGGAGGGCGGCATCGACTTCGACGCGCTCGACAAGCTGCTCGGCGAGGCCGCGGCGGGCAAGCCCGACCTCACCAAGAAGGACGAGCAGCCGAAGACCGACGAGGACGGCACCGGCGGGAAGGGCGAGCCCACCGCATGACGGACACCGAGACGCCCGCCGCCACTCTGCACGCGGACGCCGTCCGCACGCTGACCGGGTGGCGGCCCGCCGACCAGGACCAGGAGCAGCTGCGGCTCGACTACCTGGAGCACCTCGCCGCGCAGCCCGAAGGCCTGTACCGCTCCTGCCTGCCCGCGCACATCACCGCGAGCGCGGCGGTCGTCGACCCGGCGGCCGGGCGGGTGCTGCTCACCCTGCACCCCAAGGTCGGCATGTGGCTGCAGATGGGCGGGCACTGCGAGCCCGGCGACCGCGACCTCGCCTCGGCCGCACTGCGCGAGGCCGTGGAGGAGTCCGGCATCCCCGACCTGGTGCTGCTGGAGAGCGGCGGCGCCCCGGTGCCGGCCAAGCTGGACCGGCACCTGGTCCGCTGCACCGGCAAGGACCGGCCGGAGAACACCCACCTGGACGTCCAGTACATCGCGCTGGCCCCGGCCAGCGCGCAGGCGCTGATCAGCGAGGAGTCGCTGGACCTGCGCTGGTTCGACTACGACCGGCTCCCGGAGCTCACCGATCACTCGGTGCGCGACCTGGTGGCCCGGGCGCGGCAGCTGACCGGCTGAGGTGTGACACCGGAAGGGGGCGCGGGCCGACAGGCTCAGCGCCCCCTTCCGTCGTTCCTCCGGTCGAACCGGCCCGGCCTCGGCCCGTACCGCCCCATCCCGCCCGTACCGTCCGGCCACGGGCTCACGCCGCCAGGGCTCCGGCCGCGCCGCCGCGGCCTCAGCCGCAGGAGGCGGCCTGGCCCGGCCCCGCCGGGCCCGGGGCGGCGTGCCGCGCGCCGGGGATGTGCGGCAGCCGGGCGGCGGAGACCACGCCCTCCAGGTACCCGCGGGCCCGCTCGGTCCGCGGGTAGGCCTCCAGCAGGGCCCAGAACGCCGGGCCGTGGTCCGGCACCAGCAGGTGCGCCAGCTCGTGCAGCAGCACGTAGTCCAGCACGTACTCCGGCATGCCCTGGAGCCGGTGGGAAAGGCGGATCGTCCCCTCGCTGGGGGTGCAGGAGCCCCAGCGGGAATTCTGGTTGGTGACCCAGCGGACCTGACTGGGCCGGGCGCGATCGCCCAGGTAGGCGGCCGACAGCTCGCGGGCCCGGGTCATCAGGGCCTCGTCCCCCGGGACCCGCCGGGACTCCTGGGCGGCGAGCTTCTCCAGCATCTGCGCGACCCAGCGCTGCTCCTCGGCGTGCGACATCCGGGCCGGGATCAGCACGACGGTGCGGTCGCCCTCGCGGTAGGCGGAGACGGTACGGCTGCGGCGGGCGCTGCGGCGCACCTCGACCCGGCTGCGGTCGTGCGCCTCGGGCGGCACGGCACCGGTGCGCGGCGGCTGCGGTGGGGCCGGCCTCGGCTGCTGCCGCTGGTCCGGGCGCCCGCGCGTGTTCGGCGCCGCGACCTGCGACCCGGACGCTGCACGGGCACGCCGACGCGACGCCGGTGGATGGGAGTCCCGCTCGGCTGCCATGGCACACGACGTTACCCCGCACCACGGACAGAAGTCCGCTGCCATGGCCGGAATCTTTCATGGAGTG
Source organism: Kitasatospora sp. NPDC057542 (assembly GCF_042801945.1). Lineage (NCBI taxonomy): Bacteria > Bacillati > Actinomycetota > Actinomycetes > Kitasatosporales > Streptomycetaceae > Kitasatospora > Kitasatospora sp. NPDC057542. Next base: position 1,499 of record NZ_JBHVFE010000272.1, on the reverse strand, counting down.
ATCGGGAACGAAAAGTCGACGGCGGGTGTCCGGAAACCGACGCCGAGGAGGATGACCAGTTATCCACAGGGTGTACGAACGGATGATGCGATCATGCGCACGGGCCTGTGGACAACTCCCTGCACGCCGTCGCCGCGATGGGGCATGCTGCGGTCAGCCGTCCGGAAACGATCGGAAGGGAGATCGTCGTGCGCCTCGCCCTCAAGCCCGCCCTGTCCCGCAGCTGGCGGGACTCGGAGACCCTGCAGTTCGGCACCGTCACCCGGTTCGCCGGGGTGCTCGGCAACGCCGACAAGACCCTCTGCGACTTCCTCGCGCTGCTCGACGGGACGCGCGACCGACCGGAGCTCCTGAACGAGGGCGAACGCATCGGGCTCGGCCGCGAACCGGCCGACGCCCTGCTCACCGGCCTGGAGGAGACCGGCCTGCTGGACGACGCGGAGGCCGGCGACCGGGCACTGGCCCGCTTCCCCGGGCAGCAGCGGGACTTGCTCGAACCCGACCTCGCCTCGCTCTCCCTGGTCCACTCCGGCCCGGGCGCCGCACCGGCGATCCTGGGCCGCCGGGCCGACGCGCGGATCGAGGTGCGCGGCGCGGGCCGGGTCGGCGCCGCCGTCGCGGCGGTGCTCTCCGCCGGCGGCACCGGCGCGGTCACGGTCGCGGACGGCGGCCGGGTGAAGCCCGGCGACTGCTCCCCCGCCGGGCTGCCGCCCGGAGACGTCGGGCGGCTGCGCTCGACGGCGGCCCGGGAGGCGGTGCAGCGCGCCTCGGGCCGGCCCCCGGCGCCCGCGCCCCGGCGTCGGCCCGGGGACGCGCCACCGGACTTCGTGGTCCTCGCGCCCCGGGACGGCAGCGCCGCCTTCGCGGGCGGGACGTACGAGGCCCGGCTGCTGTTGCGGGCCGGGGTGCCGCACCTCTACGTGGGCGTGGTCGAGGAGTTCGGCGTCATCGGACCGCTGGTGATCCCCGGGATGTCGGCCTGCGGGCACTGCCTGGTGCTGCGGCGGGAGGACGAGGACGCCGCCTGGCCGCGGGTCCTGGCCCAACTGGCCGACGGAGGCCCCGGCCGGGCCCGTACGCCGGCCTGCGACACGGCCCTGGCGACGGCGGTCGCCGGGCTGGCGGCGCTGCACGTCCAGGTGTTCCTGGACGGCGGCCGGCCGCCGAGCGTGGACGGCTGGTGCGAGGTCTCGGCCGGGGACGGCATGCCCCGGCGCCTGCGGCTGCGCGGGCACCCGGACTGCGGCTGCCTGTGGCAGCCGCTGCCGCCGGGGTGAGGGGAGGAGGAGAAGAGGAACGAGTCTGACGGGAGCAGGCCCGGCGGCTGCACGGCTCGGCAGCCTCTCGGCCTCCCCACGGCACCACGGGCACCCACCCGGCCATACGAGCCGATGGCCAGGTGAGCCCGCGGTCCCGACGGACCCCGGACGGGGGTCGACGCCCCATGGGCGGGTACGAGGCCTCCCACGGCCCGTGCCCTGCCCTGGGCAGGGCCCGGG
>NZ_JBHVFE010000271.1:0-12026 GCF_042801945.1 Kitasatospora sp. NPDC057542 | reverse complement strand
GCCTGCGCTGTTCCGCGCACAGGAAGAGCGGCAGCGGCGCCGGGCTCGTAGGCCGGACGCGAGCCGACGCGCTCAAGGCACTCAGGAGCGAGCAGACTCGACCGGCAAAAAGCCGAAGCACAGCAGAAACTGACGGACCTGGACGCACTGCCAAGGACCTGAAAGCGGCCAAGGACCTGACGGCCGACCACGACGGGCTTGCCGACCTGCTGCTCGACGCCGTCGCCGACGGCGCATCGATCGGCTTCCTCGACGGCCTCGACCGCACCGAGGCCGCCCGCTGGTGGCTCCAGTACAAGGACGCGCTGGCCGCCGGACACCGCCTGAGCTGGATCGCCCGCGACCCCGGCGGCGGGATCGTCGGCACCGTCAGCCTGGTCCTCGGCGACAAGGACAACGGCCGCCACCGCGCCAAGGTCGTCAAACTGATGGTTCTGTGGGGCAGGGCTTGAAGGCCGGATCGAAGCGCTGAATCAACGGTGTTGACACTGGAGTGCTAATCCAGCACTCCGAGTCGCTGATCACCTGGGCAGCGATCACCCTGATGACCAGGCGCATCACCCAGCGGCAGTCAACGAGACGAAGGCCACGATGGACCGGTGGGGAGGCGAGCGGATCTTCCCGGTCCCCGCCTGGGGCGACCCGGACGAGAAGGTGGCGATGAAGGCCCACCTCAAGACCCGGGTGGCGGCGGCCTCGAGCCGCCGGGCACCGAGCAGGACGGCGATCGACCGAGCCATGCACATGGGCGGCTGGTGGGCGACCGCCCCGGCCGGACAGCCCGCGCCCGCCGTCTCGGTCGGGGAGCGGCCGCGCCCGCCGAGCCGGTCGTCCCGGCGGAGCCGACCGCTTCGGTCGCCCGCGCGGACGCCGTACCGGCTGCAGCCCGGCGCAGTATGTCGTCCCGCCGTGCCGCTGGCGCGGCGTCGCGGGTGCGGAAGGCAGCGGTGAAGAAGCCGGCCGCCGAGGCGGGCATCCAGTTCGAACGGCTCAATAAGCGCCGATCAACGTCGCCAGAACCGCCGCCGCGACCCCCATCGCGGTCCACGAGATTCCCGGGCGCTCAGAGCCACCCAGCCGCTTCCCGCAGAAACGGAGCCGGTCCGGCATGACCAAGGCCGAGGTTGCCCGCTGGTACGGCTCCAAGAAACCCCGGTCCACCCGCGACGCCGTGACCGGGGCTACGGGCGCCCTCTTCTCTCGGCAACCGGGCGGGCGACCACCTGCGTCCAATCATCCGGACCCAGGGAACAGGAGGTGAGGATCGTCGTGAACGACGATGAAGGCCAGGATCGAGCTGTCATCGGCACCGGGTGCCTCGGTGTGCTGCTGGCACTGCTCGGCGCCGGGAGTTCCGTTGCCATCATCAGCCGCCGATGGGCAAGTTGCACCGGAGGCGTTCATGCCACGGGCGATGCACTGACGCTGCAGTTCCTGCTGTTCGGCTCCCCCTTTCTCCTGCTGGCCGTAGGAGCAACGTTCGCGATCTGGATGTACCGTTCCACCCGGTACCAGCCTCCGATGAAACGCTTCGGGCTGATGACGCTCGCCATGCTGACCGGGATCGTGGCGGTGAGCGCCCTTCTCGTGCTCGCCAACGGAAGCAACCCGCACCCCGGTGTGCCGTGCCAGACCAGCTGACCACCAATTCGGCGCGCCGGTAGTAGCCACAGCCTCAAAGCAACGGCATTGCCGCCAGCAACCGCCCCGGGCAGGCCCGGCCGCCGTCCCGGACCCACCGACCCTCCCCGACACCCCCCGTCCGACCGCTGGAACCGTCGGGCCCCTGCGCTTCTGGGGATGCCACCGGCCGACCGGGCACAGTGCCTTCGAAGAACAGCAACTCCGGCCGCGGTGGCCCATTCCGCGGCCGGATCGACCTCCAGGGCTGGGGGCGATGATCACCGCGCTGGTCGGCGTTGCATCCCTCGGTGTGGCTTCGCGGGAGGCTTCCTCGCCCAGTCCCAGGTCGGCGGAGCGGACAGCCGTCCTGAGTTGACCGTCGCGGTCACGGTGCCAGGCCCGACCGTGTAGGGGACCCCTGTTCGGTTGAGGTGATCTTGCTGGTCCACCTGTGGAGAGTCCGCGTCAGTTCCGGCGCAGGGCAGGCCCCAGGTCCGTCGGCGCCGGCTGGTAGCCCAGGTGGGTGCGGGCGGCCGTGAGGTCGAGGGTGCGTTCGTGGGCCAGGTGGCGGACGGCGTAGACGGTCAGGCGGGGGCGACGGGTGGATCGGGCGGTGCGGGCCAGGAGTTCGGCGGTGCGGGCCAGTGGGAGGGCGAGGGCAAACGGTAGGTAGACGGGTTCGGCCGGGAGGTCGTGGGCGGTCAGGACCTGACGCAGCACGTCGTCCAGCACGACCGGCTCCCGGTCGGTGATGTTGAAGGTGCCCGAGGACCGGCCCTCGGCGGCGAGCAGGCAGGCGTCGACCAGGTTCGCCACGCTGGTCAGGCTCAGCCGCTGCCGACCGTCACCGATCGCGAACAGCTTCGGCCCGAACGGGGTTCTGCGCACCGCCTGGAGGACGCGCGGTAGCAGTGTGGTGTCCCCGGGACCGTAGACGGCGTGCGGTCGCAGGATCACCGCGTCGGGGCGGACCCGGCGGACCCACGCCTCCGCCAGCGCCTTGGAGCGCCCGTAGGCGTCGGTGTGGTGGACCGCGTCGGCCTTGTCCTCCCGGGCCATGACGGTCGGCCGACGCGGATCGTAGACACTCGCGGTCGACAGGTGCACGAAGCGCTCCGTCTCGGGGAACGCGGCCAGCACGCCCCTGGTGGTCAGCACGTTGCCGCGGTGGAACGCCTCAGGGCGGGCCCAGTCGGTTGCCAGGCCTGCGCAGTGGATCACCGCGTCAGGGCGGGTGAACGGGGCGGGGAGGGCCGTCCGGGCCGCAGGGTCCGCCAGGTCCCAGGGGAGGTAGGGAGCGTCACCGATCAGGTCGGCGGGGACGGTTCGGCGCCGCCCCAACGCCAGCACCTGGTGCCCGGCTGCCCGCGCCGCGCGGCACAGGGTGCTGCCGACGAAGCCACTGGCCCCGGTGACGACGGTGATCACCACGCCTCCTTCGCGACCAGTACGCGGAGTTGTTCGCGGTCGGGTTTCTCGGTCCGTCCCCGTCGGGGGATCGCCGGGAGGCAGAGGATCCGGTCCGGCAGTGCCGCGTGATCGATCGTGCGGGGCAGTTCGCGTTGCAGGGAGCGGAGGAGTTCCGGTTCCGGGACCGAGCCGTCGGGGCGTACGGCCAGCACTACTGCCTCGTCAGCGGTCAGCGGGTCGGGGACGCCCACGATAACGGCCTCGGCGATACCCGGGAGAGCGGCTACCGCGGGTTCGTACAGGCCGGGGTAGAGGTTGAAGGAGCCGCGTATCAGCATGTCCTTGGTCCGGCCGAGCAGCACGATCCGGCCCTCGGCATCGATCCGGGCCCGGTCACCGGTGTTGAGCTCGCCGATCGGCCCGTCACCGAGGTAGCCGATCGCCAGGTGGGCGCCGCGCAGCAGGAGTTCGCCCTCTTCGTTGAGGCGTGCCGTGACTCCGGGCAGGGGGTGGCCGGCCAGGTCGCCGTGGGGTGCATGGTCCAGCTTCTCATCGGCCTCGGTCACGGCGATCGGCAGCATCTCGGTCGCGCCGTAGACCACGGCGATCCGGGCCGAGGGGAGCGCGTTTCGCAGGCGGCGCAGGATCGGGGGCGGCACGGGTGCGGCGCCGAGCAGCACCGTGCCCAGGGTGTCCGGGAGTCGGCCGGTGGCGAGCAGGCGGGCCAGGGCGGCCGGAGTGCCGAAGGTGTGGCTGGCCCGGCGGCGCCGCAGGTCCCGCAGGAACCGCTTCGGCCGCACCGGGAGCGGCGCCACCGACCAGGTGGCGCCGGCGGCGAGGAAGGCGAAGGCGATCATCAGTTGCTCGGAGTGCACGACCACAGGGCCGGGGGCGGCGGGCAGGCCCAGGCCTTCGCCGAGCAGGTCGGCGCCGGCGAGCAGCGTGGCCTGGCTGTGCACCACCGCCCGGGGGCGGGCGGTGGTGCCGGAGGTGAACACGACCAGGGCCGGGCGGTCCGGGCCCCCCGCGGGCTCGGGCTCGGGCTCGGTGTGCGCCAGGGAAGCGGCGGAGAGCGCGTCCGGGGGCAGGCCCGGGAGGCGCGGGCCGGTGTGGAGTAGGCGCAGGGTCGGGTCGGATAGCGCGGGAAGGTTCAGGCCGAGGCGGCGCAGCAGTGTGCGTCCCGCCTTGCGGGCGGAGAGCGCGCAGAGCCAGGATTCGGCGGCCAGCCAGCGCGGTGCGGCGAGGCGTTCGGTGACGAGCCGTCCGCGCGCGGCGTCGAGTTCGGCGCCCGCGCCGGGGTCGGCCACCACGACGACGGCGCCCACTGCCATGACGGCCAGGCCGAGCACCAGGGCGTCCCGGCCGGGGCGGACCGCGAACAGCACCGTGTCGCCGGCGGACATGCCCGCGGCGCGCAGCCCGCTCGCGGTGGTGGCGATCCTCTGTGCGAGCTCGGCGTAGGTGAGCGTGCCGTGTGCGTCGAGCAGGGCGACCGCGTCGGGCGTCCGGCGCGCGTGGCCCGCGATCCGTCCGGCCAGTCCGGCGCCTGCGGGGTCGGGCGTGCCGCTCACGGTGCGGTCACCTCCAGCTCTGCGTGGTCCGCGGGTCTCGGGGGACCGGCGGCCTGTCCGGCTGCCACCTCCAGCCGCGCGTAGGTCGGTATCAGCACGCGTCGCTTGGCCCGTCGCCGCACGATGCGCTCAGCCCCCGCCATCAGTAGTGCCTGCATCAGCACCCGGATCTCAGCCAGCGCGAGCGGCGCACCGATGCAGTAGTGCGGCCCGGCCCCGAACCACAGGCGCTTGGGATCGTGCGCCGGGCACCGGCCCAGTGCCGCCGCCCGGTCGAACGGTCCCGCAGCCGCGTCGCACTGCGCAGTGGCGATGACCACCCGGTCCCCCTCACGCACCGCCGTCGCGCCGAGCCGGCCCGGCCGTGCGGCCCGGCGCAGCATCGCCGGGCTCGGGGTGATCACCCGCATCGCCTCGTCGATCGCCGCGTCGAAGGCCGCGCCGCCCGCCGCCAGGTCGGCCCGCAGGGCAGGCAGGAGCCCGGAGTCGTGCCAGAGCGCGAAGACCCGGGGCACCGTGGTCGCCACGGTCTCCGTCCCGGTGAGCAGGAACGCCGCCGCCAGCCCGAGCGCCTGCTCCCGGTCGAGCCCGTGGTCGCGCAGCCGCCCCATCATCGAGCCCACCTCCGCGCGGTCGTACGCCTCGCCCGCCGCCACCACCAGAGTGGCCAACACCGCTTTCGCCTTCGCGACCTGGCGCGGGGACAGTTCCCTGGTCCGCAGCCCGACCATCCGTACGATCCGCTCGCCCCGCTCGAACACCTCCGCACCCGCGGTGTCGGCCACCCCCAGCAGTTCGCCGATCACCGTGCCGGCCGCCGTCCTGGTCAGTGCGACCAGGTCCACCGCGCCGCCGGCGCCCAGCCGGTCGATGGCCTCGCGCAGCACCGGTTCGAGCACCCGGGTGCACAACTCCGTGGCCTGGGCCCGGGTGAACAGGCCGGCCAGCGCGGCCCGCAGTCTCCGGTGCTCCTCGCCCTCCATGTTCAGCAGCACGGACGGCCCCAGAACCGGTGTCCACAGCGCGCCCGAGGACCCGGGGCCGTCCTTGCGGAACCCCTCGTGGTCGAGCAGCACCTGCCGGGCCAGCTCCGGATCGCTGACCACGATGCCGACCCCCGGCACCCGCACGGCGGGACCACGCCGGGCCACGGCCGCGATGAACGGGTACGCCAACGGGTGGGCGGCCAGCTGCACCCGTCGCTCCCAGACGTGCTCCTGCCGCTTCATCGGATGTCGACCACCTCGGGCCGGTACCGGTGGTCCGCGTACCAGGCCAGCGTGTTGCGCAGCCCGAACGCGCGCAGCCGCCGCACCGAGCCGTAGACCCGCATGCCCGGGACCTGCCCGTAGGCGGCGGTGAGCCTGCGTACCCGGTTGACCAGGGCGCGGTCCTCGTGCACCTCCTCGATCGCGGTGCGCGGGAAGCCGCCGCAGCGCTCGTAGAGGTCGGCGGTGATGGCAAGGTTGCAGCCGGGGCACATCAGGTACGGGCCGACGTACTGCGGGTCGCGGTTGCCGGGCCGGAACCTGCCGAACCACGCCGCCAGCGCGACCACCGCCGGCAGCAGCCGGCTCTCCCACAGCCTGAGCCGGAACTCGTCGGTGCGCGGCAGGAGTTGACCGGTGACCAGTTCCAGCCCGTCGGCCAGGCCGCGGCGTACGGCTGCCGTCCAGCCCGGTACCGGGAGGCAGTCGGCGTCGGTGCGGGCCAGGTACCGGGCGCCGGCCTTGATCGCGAACCGCATCCCGGTGTCCGCGGCCGCGCCGGTGCCCTTGCGCCCCTCGGTGATCAGGTGCAGAGGGAAGCCGGCGGTGACCGCGAACTCCCGGACCACCTCGGCGGTCCGGTCGGTCGAGGTGTTGTCCACCACCACGCACTCGAAGTCCGCGTCGGTCTGCTCTGCCAGCGCGCGCAGCGTGGCCGGCAACGAGGCCTCCTCGTTGTAGGCCGGCACGACCACCCACAGGTCGGTCACTGGTGCTTCCTCACAATCGAGCTCACGATCGAATTCACAGGTGCGCGAAGACGACGCCGAGCGAGACCCCGCCGGCCAGGCCGATCAGCGCCACCCGGTCGCCCGGCCCGCAGCGGCCCTGTTCCAACGCCTGGGCGAGCTGGAACGGCAGCGAGGCCGAGGCGAGGTTGCCGTGCTCGGGCAGCACCGGCACCAGCGACCCGGCGGTCAGGCCGGTCCTGCTCAGGAACGCGTCCAGCAGTGGCACGGTCACCTGGTGCACCGCCACCACTGCGAAGTCCGCCCAGGTCAGGCCGTGTTCGGCCAGGGCCTGGTGGATCAGCTCGGGACCGAGCGCCTCGAAGGCCGCGTGCAGCCGCGCGCCGTCCATCCGGAAGTAGGTCGCCTCCGGGTCCCGCGGGTACGCGGTGCCGCCGCCGGGCAGGGTGCCGACCTCCCAAGCCGAGGAGTCCGCGGTGAAGGCGCGATGGAAGATCCCGTCCGGCACCGCCCCCGCCTCCAGCAGCACGGCCGCGCCACTGTCGGACAAGGTGTAGCCGGGGAATGACTCGGCGAACTGGCTCCGGTCCCGAACCGACCAGCGGATCGCCCGCGACGGCAGCTCCCCGGTGCAGACCAGGACCCTGCGGTACTGTCGGCCGGCGATCAGCGCCTCGGCGACCTGGATCGCGTTGAGCACGCTGTTGCAGGCGTTCTTCACGTCGAACACCGGGCAGCGCGCCCCGATCTTCGAAGCCAGGATGTGCGCCGTAGCCGGCTCGACCATGTCCTGCGAGGCGCTGGCGAAAATCAGCAGGTCGAGGTCCCGTGCGTCGAGGCCGGCGTTGGCCAGCAGCTTTCGGGCGGCTGCTGCGGCCAGGTCGGAGGCCTGCCAGTCGTCAGGGGCGACGCGCCGCGCGGCGATTCCGGTGACCGCCTCGATCAGCCCGGGGCGCGGCCGGTAGGGGCCGCTGTCGGCGATCCGCTGCTCCACCTCGCGCGAGGTGAGCGATTCCTCCGGCAGGTGCACCGCCACCGCGGCGATCACCGCGCGAGCCCCGCCGTCTTGCCCGACCAACTGTTCCACTGCCCTCCGACACGTGCTCAAGCCTCCCCCGAGCTGCCTGATCATATGATGATCCCTGGCTCGGTCTGCCGCGGTACGGTTCCTCGCACGGACATTCGAGGCGGCGGTGGGGGCGAGGCGACGATGGGCGCGACAACGGCAGAACGACACGAGAGCAGACTGCTGTGGGCCAGCCGGCCCGCCCTGTGGACGCTGACCAGGATCACCATGGCACGGCCCTTCGGACCGATCCGGCGGGTACCCCGACTGGGCTGGGTGGCAAGCGAACCCACCCTCATCCGGGCCGTGCTCAACGACCACGAACACTTCACCCTGCTCGGGGAGGGCGGCGTTGGGCACCTGTGGGAGCAGATCCTCGGGCCGTACGTCACCCGGCTCTTCGACGGCGCCGGCCACGCGGACCTGCGCCGACGCGCCCGGGACCTGTTCACCGAGGAGAACTCCGCCGCCCTGGTCGAACGGGCCGCCGGGCCGGTCTACGCCGACGTCACGGCGCGCCTCGCCGCCGGGGACCAGGTCGATGTGGCCGCGACCGCCCGGCTCGTCGTCGGCCGTCTGATGACCGACCTGCTGGGCCTTCAGCTCTCGCCGAACAGCCCGGACTCCACGTACCTGGAGACCTTCTCCGCAGGCGAGCGGCTGGCCGCGCTGGCACTCGACACGGCCGCCTCGACGGAGCTGCCGCCGGAGCGGATCGAAGCAGCGAAGGAAATCGTCAGGTCGCTGACCAGCGGCGTCCCGGCGGCGTACGCCGGTGCCGCACCCGACACCCTGCTCGGCCGCTGCCGTGAGGCCGGGATCACACTGGAGGAGGCCAGCGGGCTTGCCTCGCTGCTGCTCGTCGCGGGCACCGAGACCGCCGCCAGCGCGATGGCCCGCACGGTCGCGCTGATCCACGACACCGGGCAGCAGGAACCTCTGCTCGCCGACCCCGGGCTGATCCTCGACGCGGTGCGCGAAGGGCTTCGGGTGACCACGCCCGCGCCGGTGATCGGACGGCACGTCAGTGCGGACGTTACCGTGGCCGGCCGCCGACTGCGCAGGGACGAGCGGATCCTCCTCGTCACCTACGCAGCCGACAACCTGGCCGGCGGCTTCGACCTGGCCCGCCCGTACGACCCGCGCTCGCGCCAGCTCTGGTTCGGCGCCGGCCGGCACCTGTGTCTGGGTGCGCCCGTCGCACGCGTCGAAATCGCCCGGATGATCGCGGCGATCTGCGCAGCAGGTCGCCCATACCGGATCGTCTCGCGCAGCTATGCCCGGAAGGTGATGATCCCCTCTTACGCCTCGCTCGTCGTCGAGCTCGAATGACGGGGCGTCAGCCGACCGAATTGGCGAGCAGGCCGTCCCCTGCCCTGTCGTCCAAGACCAGCCCGGTGTAGGCGTCCACCGGGGCCGAGATGGTGCCGGGCGACGTCTCAGAGGGGTGTAGTTGAGATGTTGGGTGGTGTGTGGGCTGGGGTTTTGTGGGTGCGGTGAGACGGGCGGGCGGGTCCGCGACAGGAGGCTGACGGCATGCCCGCTGCGGATCACGCGGGCCCGCCATCCCCAGGCGACCAGGAACACATCCTGGGCGTCCCCGTCTTCCTGATCCACATGCGGGACATCGCAGGCGAGCCCCTCGGCGACGACAGGTCGCCCACGATGGGGTCGCCGCGCCTGGACTACGTGGACGAGGAGATCTACGACGTCCTCCGCCGTTACCAGGGGCCCGGAGAAGAGGCGTACAGCGAGGCGAAGAAGCGCATGGGGGCTCTACTGCGTTACGGAGAAGTACAACGCCATCTCCCGGAACCGCTGACAGGGTGTGAGAACGTGATGTCCGCAGACCAACCGTTTGCCAGGCACGACGGCGCCGTCGGCCTCCTCCTATTGCTCGCCTGCGTCGCCGCCACCCCGTGGCTGACCTGGTACGGCATCAGAGTGCTGGTCCGCGCCCGGGCCGCCGCCTCCCGCGCGATGGCCCTCGTTTCCGCCTCAGCCCTGGTCTGGGCCACCACGATCGGTCTCTACGCCTGGGGCCTGCTGCACCTGCTCATGGCCGACGACTACACCGAGGCCAGAGCGTGCGATGCGGCAATGGGAAAGCAACTGGTCGGCTATGACCCCTCGTTCATCCCATTGAAGTTCGGCTGTGTCAGCTCCGACGGCCGCACGGTGTCCGTGGTGATCCCCTCGTACGTCAACCCGGTGCTGGCCGTGCTCGTGGTCTGCGCCGTAACGCTCACCGTATTCGCGGTCGTCCGAAGCAAGGAGAAATCCACGTGAGGGCGAACATTCCGCGGCGCACCGTGCTGCGTCGTGCCGTCGGCATTGTCGTAGGTGCCGCGATCGGGTCGTAGCCGCTCGCCACTGCCTGCTGGTCAGGGACTGTCAGGCCGAACCAGCAGGTGCGCAGGCGGGTGGTGCGAAGCGGGCACAGTCACCAAGGGGCCTCAAGGGCTACGCGGGCGCCTTCCCGGTCACCCGGGCCTCTGGCAAGACACCTCGCGGGCCGTTGCGTGCTCGTCCTCACCGCTACGATCGGCTCGGGTGTGCTGCGGCAGGCCGAGCCGGCTCACATGCCGGCACCCAGTCAGTTGGTCGTTCACTTGTCCGGCAGCGATATTCCGGAGGAATCGCGGTCCCGTGCTCTGTCGCTGCCGGCCGCGTTCCACTGGCTGCAGCAGAAGAGCGTCACGGCGCCTCCCAACGGCGGTGGGGCCCCGCTGACAGAAGCCGACAAAGTCCGGCTGATGGGTGTTCAGAGGATCTCGGCGGACTGCCGGACACTGCAGGCCATGACCGAGGCCTCCCTTCCCGGCTGTCGGGACAATTCCCTGTATCGGCTCCGGAGTCACCTCGACGGACCTGGCGCTTGCTCTGGCCTTGGGAACGGGACATCCGGCGGCGAATGCAGTGCTGCTGCTGTCAGGTCAACAGAGCGGCTGGTTCCTCGGCACGGTCGGCTTCGCACTTCCATTGGTTGCCGTTGCCCTGGCCTTCGCGGCCGCAGCGAGCATGTTCGTCTCGGGGTTGCATCCCCGACCTGAAGACCTTCGCCGCGAGTAGCAGCAAGGAGGAGAGCTTTGGACAGCAACATCGACAGCCACCGCACCGGGGCAAGCGTGGCAGGGGAGCCGAACAGATCTATTTGTGCGTCAGCGGCCGGTGAGAACGGCCGGCCCGGCCAGGTCGGGCGGCGGCGGGTGCTGCCGGACTTGGTCCAGCGAGCACCTCACCCAGGGCGGGATGGTCGTCCGCACCACCTGGCAGGAGCCCGCCTGCCTGGCCTGGGCCCGGCGGCGACCACCACCGCCGTGACCGAGCCGGTTCGGGGGCGGGTGTGCGTGGCGCCCGGGCGGAGGCCGAGCGGGAGGCGAGCCGCCCGGTGCGCACCCGCTGTTCGGCCAGGTTCACCGACGCGGCGGGACGTGGGAGCATGAGGACGTTCAGTGTCACCGAAAGCGATGGGACGGATACAGCATGCCGCTCAAGGGTGAGTACGAGCCGAGCCCGACCGACTGGGTGCGCACCCAGGTCGAAACGTACGAGTCGTCAGGCGGAACGGAGGGGACGACGTTGCGCGGATTTCCGGTCATCCTGCTGACGTCCGTCGGGGCCAAGTCCGGCAAACTGCGCAAGACGCCGCTGATGCGCGTGGAGCACGACGGGCGTTATGCCGTCGTCGCCTCGCAGGGTGGCGCGCCGAAGCACCCCGTCTGGTACTGGAACCTCAAGGCCGACCCCCGCGTCGAACTGCAGGACGGGCCGGTCCGGCAGGACATGATGGCGCGCGAGGTGACCGGAGCGGAGAAGGCGGAGTGGTGGATGCGGGCTGTCGCCGCCTACCCGGACTACGCCGACTACCAGACCAGGACCGACCGCGAGATCCCACTGTTTGTGCTGGAGCCGTCGCCGACCGGGCACTGAGGACACCTCCACTTGGACCAGGTGACCATCGCGTCAGTGTTGTTGGTGCTCGGGCCCGGTCGTTCAAGACCCCGACAGCATCAGGTGCTGACGCCTGGTCACCTGGTAGCGGCCCAGGTCCCTTGATGGCCGGAACGGACGCCGATCAGGCCTGCAGCTTCGTCCACCCGCAGGCCTGCCCGCCCCGACCGCTGAGCATGCGCGTCGCAGAGTTGTTCTTCGGCGGTCGACAACTGGAACGGCGTGCAGATCTGCGACGGCAACGCCGTCGAGCAACTTCTACCGCGACAGCGGATCGCACCAGACCGTCAAGGAGTCGCGCGGGAGCGGCAACTGCAGCGGCAGTGACGGCGACAACAAGGTGTACCGTCACCAGGCGCATCAGTTCCGTGACTGGGCGCCGGACCTCTGGTCCAGCTTCGAGTACCGGTACTGACCAGAAGACGTCGGGGGCGGCGCCTGCGGG